>DASYCR010000730.1:0-8541 GCA_036500095.1 Polyangiaceae bacterium | reverse complement strand
CACCCCCAGCAACAGCAACAGCAGCTCGGCCATCGGCAGGAGCTCGCGGTGCGGCGCTCCGCCGACTACTGCTGCACGCTGTGCACGAGCTCGCCGAACGCGGTGTCTTCACCGCCCGCGGGCCGCTGGGTGCGCCCGAACTTCGCCCCTTGATTGGCGTTGAGCTCGCAGTGAATGGCCGCGGTGTACTTTTTGAGCGCGTCGTCGTACGGCTTGGTCGCGGCGAGCGTACTGCCGAGATCGCGTAGGGCTTCGTCCATCGGCGTGCAGCTCGGGCTGGGCGGCGGCAGCGCGAGCGGCTTCGGGTTCTCGCAGCAACCGGCGCGGACCATGGCGTAGGCGGCCATGTCGTACCAGCCCAAGCGAGCGAAGATCTTCATGGCGTCGGTGGTGTTGCCCTTGCCGCCGTTGATCACCGCGCCGCGCAGCTTACCCGCGCCGTCGCGCGGATCGGCGTCGTCGCAAACCCAGCTCATGGCCGGCGCCTTGTCGAAGGTCCCCTTGGGCATATAGCCCGCCACGCACGAGCCGACTTTGTCGCTGCCAGCGGATTGGCTTTCACCCGTAACCGGCACTTCCGGCATGTCGATCGCCTTGGCGCTCTCTTCAGGTGGCGCTGCCTTGGGCACTTCGACGACTTTGACTTTGGGGTGACGCATCGCCGAAAAGACCCAACCGCCGATCAGCCCAGCCGAGATACCCGCGACGGCCAAGACCAGGATCCGCGACGATTTTTTTGGCGGCGGACTGGTGGCCAGCGAGCGCCTCGCCGAGGCCGGCGCGAGGCTCACGGGTAGCACCGGCAAGGGCGGCGGCGTCGTCGAGTTGTGCGGATGGTCGGGGATGTCCTCGCCGGCGTGTTCAACAAACCAACGCGCCAGTTCTCGCTTGAGCGGCCGCAGATCGTGGCTGCGCACGCCGCGATCTTTGGCAAGTGCATGGAAGAGCGCGGCTTTGAGCGCGGCGTCGACGCCGGTTTCGCCGATCGCCGACTCGAGCTCGTAGCCGCCGCGTGGGGGCGCCTCGCCGAGCAGCATGATGTGAAGTAGCGCCGCGACACCCCAGCTGTCATCGGACTCGGAGGGCGAATCACCCGGCTCCCACTCCGGTTGGCGATAGGCAAGATCGCTCGGGATCGGTCCGAGCGCGAGCACCGGCCCTTCACGGCCCTCGGGCTCGAGCACGACGTTGTCAGGGTGGACCAGGCCGTGCGCCGCGCCGGCTTCGTGCAACGTCGCCAGGGCGTCCGCGACGCGCAGCGCCGAGCGCACGGCGTCCACAGGCGCCTTTTTCCCGATCGCCGCGAGGCGCTCGCTCAGCGTTTCCCCGGGCACTTCTTCACAGACGATCAGGTGCTTGCCGTCGAGCTCGCACAGCTCGAGCACCTTGGCCACGTGAGCGTGGTTGAGGCCCTTGGCCTTGGTGATCGCTTTGTACGCCGGAGCTTCGACCACGAGTACGAGCACGCGCTCGCTGCTCTGCGTGTCCGTGGCACGATAGGCGTGCGGCGTGAGCTCATTCGCGAGTCGTTCGTCGACTCGATATCGAGAGCTGATGACCAATCCGGGTTCGAGGCCGGTGCTGCCCGCTGAACTCACGTCTTAAGCCCTGTGTAGGTTGACCGAAGCGTCGCATGTATCCGCGCTGCGCGTCCAGCTCGCTAGGACGTTGAAGCCATGTCCAAATTCCGCCGGCTGTCCGGTGCACGCCAAACGAGCTTGAACAAGTGATTAGCGCTCAATTTGGGGCGTCTTGCATGGACCGTCGTCGAGCGTCGGTCCCGCGGGGCAGATCACCATGCTGCGGGGCTTGCATTTCTCAAGCTGGGTCGAGGCCCGGGACACTAAACTCGACGGCATGGAGGTTTTGGCAGGCACATCCGGCTTCAGCTACCCGGAGTGGCGCGGCCTCTTCTATCCGCGCGAGCTGCCTGACTCGTCGATGCTCGCCTACTACGCCGAGCGGCTGCCGAGCGTCGAGATCAACAACACCTTCTACCGGATGCCCAAGCCCGAGCTGCTGACGGGTTGGGGCGCGCAAGTGGCCCCCAACTTTTGCTTCACGCTCAAGGCCTCGCGGACCATCACCCACTTGCAAAAGCTCGCCGGCGTGGCGGACGCGGTGGCTCACCTGTTCTCGGTGGCCGAAGCGCTGACGGACAAGCTCGGGGCGATTTTGTTTCAGTTGCCGCCGTTCGTGAAGAAGGACGTAGGGCTCTTGCGCGAATTTCTCGGCACCCTGCCGAGCACTCGCCACTCGGTGCTGGAATTTCGGCATCCGTCTTGGTTCGCCGACGACGTGTACACGGCGCTCTCGGACGCCCGTGTCGCGCTGTGCGCCGGAGATCTGGACGAGCTCGAGAAATCTCCGCCGCTGGTGGTGACCGCGCCGTTTGGGTATTTGCGTCTGCGCCGGCTCGACTACGACGTGAAGCTGATCACGGACTGGGCGGAGCGCGTGGCCGCGCAGAGCTGGCAGCGCGCGTACGTGTACTTCAAGCACGAGCAGCTCGGTCCGTTTTTCGCGCAGACCCTGCTGGCCGGGCTGCGAGGCGAGCCGCTGCCGGATTTGGCGTCGGTGCGCGCTTCGCTGCCGCCCGTGTCCGGCGCTGCCAAGGCGAAGTCCGCGCGACCGCGCGCGTCGAAGGCCGCTCCCGCGCGCACGTCGCGGGCACCGCGCAAGAAACCCGACGACAAATAGGCGCTACGCGAGCCCGAGCTCGCTCTTGAGCGCGCTTGCCAGCCGCTGATACTGCTCGAGCGAATTGTAGAGCTGCGCTGCCACGCGCACGAAACCCGACGCGCGCCCGGGCCAAGCCACGACGAAGGTTTCGATCCGGTGGCGTTCGCGCAGGGCCGTGTAGAGCGCTTCGGGCGTGGGGACTGTGGGCGTTCGCTCGGGTAGCAGAACGGCCGCGAGCGAGCCGAGCATCTCGTTCGGGCAGGGCGGCTCGCTGCCGAGCGCTTCGCACAGCGCGTCGCGGGCTGCCAGCACCAGCGCGTGATTGCGCGCGCGCAGGCCGGCTGCTCCGCCCGGCACGGCGTTCTCGAGCACGCGCAGCGCGCTCGGAATGGACAAGATGGCGCTCGGATCCGCTGAGCCCATCCAGTCGAACTCGAGCAGGAATCGCGAGCGATCCGTGCGCGTCGCGGAGGCGCCGTGGCTGATCACCAGCGGACGAATCTTGGCTTGACGCTCGCGCGGGACCCACAAGAACGCCGCGCCCTTCGGCGTGAAGCACCATTTGTGGAAGTTGCCCGTGTAGTAGCTCGCACCGAGCTGTTCGAGCGAGAGCGGCAGCATGCCGGGCGCGTGCGCGCCGTCGACGAGCGTCTCGATGCCGCGCGCCGAGAGCGCGCGAACTAGGCGCTCGATCGGCATGACCAGGCCCGTCGGGCTCGTCACGTGGTCCAGCAGAACGAGCTTGGTCTTGGCGGTGACGCCAGCGAGCACGGCGTTCACGATTTCGTCGCTCGAGCGAAGCGGAAAAGGGACCAGCACCGGTCGAGCAATGGCTGAGCGCCGCGCGGCCCAGTATTGGGCGGCGTTGCGGCACGCGGCGTACACGTGGTCCGTGAACAGCACTTCGTCCCCCGCGGCGAGCGGCAGCGATGCGAGCACGGTGTTGACGCCCTCCGTGGCGTTGCGCACGAACACCAGATCTTCGACCTGCGCGCCCAGGAACGGGGCGAGCGCGTTGCGTGTTTCGTCGAGCAGCCCCTCGAGCTCGCGGATGAAGAAATGGAGTGGATTGCGCTCGAGCTGCGCGCGTAGCTCACTTTGCTTTTCGAGCACTGCGCGCGGGCAGGTGCCGAAGGCACCGTGGTTCAAATGCGTGATGTTCGGATCGAGCAGAAACTCGACCTTCATGGAAACGAGCCTGGCTTGAACAGCTCGCCGAGATCCGGCGACGCCGCTACCGTGGCCAACACAGGAACCCCGAGCATCAGCTCCATGGATTTGAGCAGCGCGCTGTGCGTGTAGTGCGTCTGGGCCGTGTAGTGCGGCTTGATCATCGGACCGATCGCCAAGAACGGGAGTTTGTCGGAGCTGTCGCCCTCGTCCCACACCAGAAAGATCACGGAGCTTTGCTTGTCCGCATAGGCGATCAGCGGCGGTAGCGCGGTCTTCAGCCAGTCGTCGCCCGCGCGAACGAGGTCTTGCCCAGGGCAACCGCGCTGACCGTGCATGTCGTGGCATTGGTTGGGCGTGATGAAGACGTACGGCGAAAGCTTGTCAGCGGCGAGGTCGGCTGCGAACGCGCCGTACGGCTTGTGATGCGCGACGCAGTACGCGTTGTCCGGGGATGGCGGATCTCCGGAGACATCGCGAAAAAATACGAACGGATTGTGCTTGGGCGCGTAGAACTCGAAATAGCGAATGGGGCACGCGCCCGTTTGCTCGTTCAGGCCTTCTTGGTAGGCCGTCCAATCGAGGCCGGCTTGCTTGAGCTGTGTGACCAGATGCTGCGTGCTGCCCGTGCTGTTCGAGGCCGAGGGGACCGCGTCGTCCGTGAACGTATTGTCGGAGAAGCGGTTCGTGCCGGCTTCCATCCAGACATAGTGCGGCTCGCTCGGGATCTCGTGCGGCAGCTCGTCGTCGAAGTTCTCGGCGTGCGCGTATTTGTCGAGCAAGCCGTGAATGTAAGGGGCATTGTCGGGGCTATAGACTTGCGCCGCGTCGTGATTCTCGAGCGGGATCACGAAGACGTGCTTGATCTTGCTCGAGCGCTTGCCGCTACCGAGCACGGGGGCAACGGCGCTCGCGGGCGCCGCGGGCACGGCGCTCGACACGGACGCGGCCGCGCGGAGCGCGCCGGGTGACACGGGTGGCGCGGAGGTCGCGTGCGCTTCGGGTTCGGCGGGCGTGCCCTTGCACTCGCTCAAGCACGCGAGGAGCGCGAGCCACAGGAAATAGCCGCGGCGGAGCGATGGCACCCCGCCATTGTGCCCGATTTACGGCGCTTGTCCTACTCCGCGGACGGCGCGGCCGCGGCCTGTGAGCGTTCGGTGCCCGGCTCGCTGTTGCTCGTGATGCGCATGCCGTAGAACGAGCGCCAGACGAAGAACAGCATGCCCGCGCCGAAGACGACCGCGAGCACGGTCGCCGTGCCACGCTCGAGCTGAATGGCGAGCTCGACCGCGAGTAGGCCGAAGAGGGTCGTAAACTTGATGATCGGGTTCATCGCCACCGAGGAGGTGTCCTTGAAGGGATCGCCCACGGTGTCGCCCACGATCGCCGCTGCGTGCAGCTCCGAACCCTTCTCCTTGAGCTCGACCTCGACGATTTTCTTGGCGTTGTCCCAGGCGCCGCCGGCGTTGGCCAAGAACAAAGCTTGGAACAGGCCGAACAGCGCGAGCGAGATCAGGTAGCCGATGAAGAAGAAGGAATCGACGCAGGCGAACGCCAGCGTCGCGCAAAAGATGGTCATGAAGATGTTGACCATGCCGCGCTGCGCGTATTTCGTGCAGATCTCGACGACCTTCTTGCTGTCTTCGATCGACGCCTTTTGCACGTCGTCGCCGAGCTTCATGTTCTTCTTGATGAACTCGACGGCCTGATACGCGCCAGCGACGACCGCCTGCGTGGACGCGCCCGTGAACCAGTAGATCACGCCGCCGCCCGAGATCAAGCCGAGCAAGAACGGCGCGTGCAAGATGCTGAGCTTTTCGAGGTTGTCGTGCAGACCGTTGGTCAGAATCACGACGATCGAGAAGATCATGGTCGTGGCGCCGACGACGGCCGTGCCGATCAGCACGGGCTTGGCGGTGGCTTTGAAGGTGTTGCCCGCGCCGTCGTTCTCTTCGAGCAGCTCCTTGGCGCGCTCGAAGTCCAGCTTGAAGCCGTGCGCTTTCTCGATTTCAGCGGCCACGCCCTCGATCTCCGTGATCTGCGAGAGCTCGAACACCGACTGCGCGTTGTCCGTCACTGGACCGTAGGAATCGACCGCGATCGTGACCGGGCCCATGCCGAGGAAGCCGAAGGCGACCAGGCCGAACGCGAACACCGCGGGCGCTTGCATCAGCGACGCGAGCCCCTGATCGCCGTCCATGCCGCTGAAGAAGTAAGCGAGGCCCATCAGCGCCGTGACGACGATGCCCATCCAGAACGCGCTGAAATTGCCGGCGGTGAGGCCGGACAAGATGTTGAGCGACGCACCGCCCTCACGCGACGAGGTGACGACCTCCGCCACGTGCGCCGACTCCGTGGACGTGAAGACCTTGATCAACTCCGGGATGATCGCGCCGGCCAGCGTGCCGCAGCTGATGATCATCGACAGCACCCACCAGAGCGAACCGTTGCCCAGGTCCGGGATCAGCAAGTGCGACACGAAGAAGGTGACCGCGACCGACAGGAAGGACGTGAGCCACACCAGCCAGGTGAGCGGGTGCTCGAAGTTCACCTTCTTCTTGTCGCCGATCAGGCTCTTCTGCAGCACCTCGTTGCCGAGGTACGAGGCCGCGCTGGTCACGATCATCGTGATGCGCATGGCGAAGATCCAGACCAGGAGCTGTACTTGGATCGCCGAATCGTGAACGGCGAGCAGGATGAAGGAAATCAGCGCGACGCCGGTCACGCCGTACGTCTCGAAGCCGTCCGCGCTCGGGCCGACCGAGTCGCCGGCGTTGTCGCCCGTGCAATCGGCGATCACGCCCGGGTTGCGCGCGTCGTCTTCCTTGACCTTGAACACGATCTTCATCAGATCCGAGCCGATATCGGCGATCTTGGTGAAGATGCCGCCGGCGATGCGCAGGGCGGAGGCGCCCAGCGACTCGCCGATCGCGAAGCCGATGAAGCAGGAGCCCGCGTAGTCGCCGGGCACGAACAGCAAGATGAAGAGCATCAGCATCAGCTCGACGCTGATCAGCAGCATGCCGATGCTCATGCCGGCGCGCAGCGGAATCGCGTACACGGCGTGCGGCACGCCGCGCAAGCTGGCGAAGGCCGTGCGCGAGTTGGCGTAGGTATTGATACGAATGCCGAACCAGGCGACGCCGTAGCTGCCCAGAATGCCGACCACGCTGAAGGCCAGGATGATCAGCACCTTGGCGGCATCCATGTGCTGCAAGAAGCCGAAATAAAGCACGATGATCGCGCCGATCAGCACCTCGAGCGCCATCAGGAACTTGCCCTGCGTGATCAGGTACGTTTTGCAAGTCTCCCAGATGATCTGCGAGACGTCGGTCATCGATTTGTGCGCGGGCAGGTTCTTGACCTGAAACAGCGCAACGATGCCGAACGCGAGTCCGAGGGCCACGACGATCAGACCGAGCATCAACAGCGAGCGCCCGCTCATGCCGAGCACCTGCACGGTTGCGAGGTCCGGCAGAATCAGATCCGCCTCGCCACCGTGGGGCTGTGCGGCGCGCGCCAGCGCGGGAGTCAGGAGGAATGCCGACCCGAGCAGGCAGGCAAAGAGGGTCGCGAGGAAGGCACCGAGTCGGCGTTGCAAGATACTGGCTCCTGTAGAGTGAGGACTGCGAAGCGGCTCGGCTTCGCGCGGCTGCTCTAGCGCAGCGCGGCCGCGGCTACTAGCACGCGACGGAGGGCGGCTCAAGGTATCGGATATCAATCAGGAATCACCGAGTTGGCGACAGACATTTCTCCCATCCGCCGAGGGCGACGGTGGTTTTCGGGTGTTGGTCTTCCAAAGCCGCCGGGGCATGCTCCGGAGCCATGCGACGAAGGACGACCGTGATCACGTTGATTGGGCTTTTGGCACTCCCGGCCCTAGCGCTGGCCTGGAATCAAGTGGCGCCGTTCCACGCCAAGGTTCATGGCCACGAGTTTTCCAAGGCCTTGGTCGAGAGCGACGGCTGCTCGCTCAAGCTAAAGCTCTACTTTGACGCGCCGGCCGAGCGCTACGAGCCCGCGGACAGCCTGCGCAGCTTCTATCGCTTCCATGCGCGCCTGCGCTTCGACGCGGCTCCGAATCTAATCACGGGTGTGTTCAACAACGCGGCGCCGGGTTCCCGCATGTACGAGACCACGCTCGATACGAGCGCCGACGGCTGCTGGGTGAAGACGCAGCACAAGCTCGAGGGCGTCGACATCGAGGGCTGTCGGAATCGCGGCTGCACGCCGGAGAACTTCAAGTAGTCGGCGACTCTCCTGAGCGCCTCACAGCTCGATCTGCGCGCCGATCTCCATCACGCGATCGGATGGGATGCGGAAGAACTTGGTGGCGGGTTGGGCGTTGCGCGACATGAACGCGAAAATGCCGACTCGCCACGCCGCCATGCCGGGGTGATTCGTCGCGATCAGGTTCTCGCGGCCGAGGAAGAACGTCGTGTGCTCTGTGGTGTGGATCAACCCAGCGTCGATCAGGAGCTTCGGCGCGTTCGGCTGCTCCATGAAGCCGTAGTGAGCGACGATGCGACAGAAGCCGTGCTCGAGCGTTTCGAGCTTGAAGCGCTCGGATTCCGCCACGCGCGCGGCGTCATCCGTCATGATCGTGAGCAGCACGATGTGCTGATGCAGCACGCGATTGTGCAAGAAGTTGTGCAAGAGCGCGGGCGGTGTGCCGTCTCGCACGCTGGT
>DASYCR010000729.1:0-6475 GCA_036500095.1 Polyangiaceae bacterium | reverse complement strand
CCGCTGGTCGAGCAAAATGACCTCTTTGGCAAGGGAGTGAGCGCGATGAATCGCGGCGACTCCAAAGCGGCGATCGCCGCCTTCGATACACTGCTCAACCGCTACCCGACGAGCCCACTTTACGAAAATGCCTCCGCCGAGCGCATGCAGCTATTGGCTGCCGCCGATCCCGACGCCGCAGCGCGCGCGGCCAGCGAATACCTGGCGCGTTTCCCGCACGGTTTCGCGCGGGCAGAGGCCGAGCGCATCTCGGCTCGCTAGCACCGGCAGTACGTCCGGAGCACGCTACGTCCGCTCCTTTCAGCTCGAACGCAAGAGCCGCGCTCCCAGCCAGCAGCCGAGCGACGCCAAGAGCACGATCGGCAGCACGTGCCCGAGTAACAAATGCGACACGTGCGCGACCGGGCACCAGAGATCGACGAGCGCGGCGGCGCTGAGCCCGACGGCCGCGCCCATGGCGAGCCCCTGCGCGCGTGGATGCGCCGGGTCGGTCTTTTTCCAGCGCATGAGCAGGGCGAACAAGGGGAGCGCGCCGATCGCGAGCGTCAGCGCGAGGCAGCGCATACCCGGGCGCGCGGGCCACGCTTCGAGCGCGCCGGCGAAGCGCGCGCTGTAGCTCAGCTTCCAGGCCAATAGCGCGACGGGTGCCGTGAGCGCGACGCTCACGAGCGTCACGCGCGAGCGGCCGATCATCGAGCGTCCGCGCGACAAGACGACCGACACGACCGCGCTGGCGAGTGCGCCGCTGCCGAGCGCGGTACCGAGCACGAGCAGCGGCGAGCGGCCGCTCACGCGCACGCCGCCGGCAAACATGAAAACCAAAGCGCTCACCGCAAGCGCGCCACTCAAATACCAAAAGGCGCGCCGCTGCTGCTCGTGGCGCGTGGCTGAGGGAGCGCTCAGCGCGGCCTCGAGTATCTTGGCTTTGAGATCGGGGGAAAGCTCGGTTTTCATAGCTGTCTCGCGTTGAGTACGGCGCTCAGGCTGCGGCGCAGGGCGTCGCTGGCTCGATGGATCCTGAGCTTCACGGCGAGCGCGGACGTGCCGAGGACCTCTGCCGCCTGCGCCTGCGAGAGACCCATGCAGCGTACGAGCTCGAAAGCTTCGCGCTGTCGCGGCGGCAGGCGCTCGAGCGCTTCGGCGATCTGGCGGGCGGTGCGCTGCGACGCGAGCTGCAAGTCCGGCGCGGCATCGGCCGCCACGAGCTTCGCCACGGTTTCGGCGTGCTCGTCCGAGAGCGGACACTCGCGCTTGTGACGGCGCTTGCTGTCGATGAACAGGCGCCGCGCGATCGAGACGGCCCAGGGCATCACGCGCGCGCCGCGCAGGAAGCGACCGCGCGCTTCGTGAATGTTCACGAACGTCTGCTGCAGGATGTCTTCGGTGGCCGACTCGTCACGGGTCTTCAGCAGCAGATAGCTGTGCAGCCGCGGCGCGATCAGGTCGTACAGGTCGGAGAACGCGCTCTCTTGGCCGCCCGCGTAGCGGTCCATCGCCGCGTCGGCGCGAGCCTCGGAGCGGGTCTCGTCGGTCACCGCCCATTTTCCTGGCGCGCGCTGGCTGGGGGCCGCGGCCCGTGGCTCGGCGACCGGCTTTGGCCGGCTGGTGACTGCCAGCGGTTCCCAGGGAATTTCGAGCATGGCGCGGCTTGGGGGCAAGGGACGGCCATGGCATACGCACTATGCCAGAAAGGGTTTCACGGGGTTTCTCGGCAAATCGGCGGCGAATGGGGCGCGCCGAACCACCACGAAAAAAGCAAAACCAATTGCGCCGTAGCGCGTATGCGGCTCGGAACCCGGACGAAGGCGAGCGAATGTCGATGACGCGTAAGCTGGCTGGTTTTTTGGGGGTTCTCCTGTGCGTCGCTTGTCAGCGCGTGAGCTCGCCTACGCCTCCGAGCGTGCCGCCATCCATCCAAGTCGCGCCCGGCCTCACGGTACTCTCCAAGGCCGCCGCTCGCGGCGCGCAAATCTACACCTGTCGCGCCAATGCTACGGATCCAAAAATCTTCGAGTGGACACTGAAGGCGCCCGACGCGGAGCTCTTCGACGATCAGGGCCAGAAGCTTGGAAGACACTACGCCGGCCCGACGTGGGAAGCGCTCGACGGCAGCAAAGTCGTCGCGAGCCTCAAAGCGAAGGCCGACGCGCCGGACGCCTCTGCGGTGCCGTGGCTACTCCTGGAGACGAAGTCGAATGAAGGCAGCGGCGTGTTCTCCAAGGTGAAAAGCGTTCAGCGCGTCGACACCGTGGGCGGCAAAGCTCCCGCGGCCGGCTGCGACGCGGCGCACGACGGCTCCGAAGTGCGCGTGGACTACCGAGCGAGCTATTACTTCTGGGGGTAACAGCCGTTCGCTTGCTGACACCGCGCGTTCACACCGCGCAGTAAGCGTGTTGCGCAAAGCCGGTAGCAGAATGCCAGTTTGTGTTCGCGAGTACGTCGAGAATGCAAGGTGGATAGCAGAGCTGGCGGACAGAAATTAGAGTTGCGACGACTTTGCCACTCGTCAACGATGGAGGAAGCGCGCAACCTCTGGTCATGCGCCATAGCGCTTTTCTTGTTTCGGCTCTTGCTGTGCCCGTCGCCTTTTTGTGCGCGTGCTCTGGTTCGTCGACTGAAGCTTCGAATGGCGGCGGCGCAAGCGGCGCATTGAGTAGCGGCGGCGCGAGCGGCGCATTGAGTAGCGGCGGCGCAAGCGGTGCGGGGCTCGGCGGTGTGGGCAACGGGGGTAGTGGACAAGGAGGAAGCGGCGTTGTCGGGGGGAACCCGTTTCCGTGCGGTACGTCGGTCCCGTCGCCGCCGGGCAGCGGCTACGAGCAATGCTCGGCGGGCTACGTGCATCGACCGCAGAAGCTCGATTGCCCCGACGCAGCAGCGGACACCGCGAAGAGGTACCACGCGTGCGTGCGCGACGCGGATTGCGGCGCCTCGCAAGTATGCCAGTGCAGCATTTACGCCGGGCAAACCGAGAGCGCGTGCGTCTCGGCCAGTTGCACGACGGACGCGGATTGCGCGGCGGGTTTTCTGTGCGCGCTGGATGCCTCAAACACCTGCGTGTTTGGAGGCGGTGGCTTTGCGTGCCAACTGCCCACGGACACCTGTATCAGCAGCGCTTCGTGTGGATCGTGCAATGCGTGTTTCGTGCAACCGGCGGGTCGAGCGTGCGGCGACAGCTCGGCGCGGTCAACGTGCTGCCCGCCGCCCTAAGAACGTCTTCGCCGCGACCCGAGGTCGACGCCTTGCTCACTCACTTCTGCGCGACCCACTGAATCTGGACGCTGCCGGTCTCAGTGCAGGGCGACCAGCAGTTGATGCCCGACACAAGGTTCTCCGAGTAAGAGTAGGTGAGCGCTCCAGAGCTCACGTTGCCTTGGATCAGGTGGCCCATGCGCCAGTTGCAGTGGTCTGGGCTTTCGTTCGCATCGATCAGCTGAGTGCCGTCGAGCGACACATAGCCGTTGGTGACCGAGCCGTTGAAGGAGATGCCTCCGAGTTCTGCGGTGACCGCGCCGCCGCCGCACGGATACTCGATGGTGCCGGTCGACATGGCCTCAATCGGGAAGTCGATGCACGACGGTGACGACGACATGGAACCTGCGACATAGAGCGAGGGCTTGCAGTCGCCTGCGACGCAGTCCGCGTCGATGATGCCGTTGCAATCGTCGTCGATGCCGTTACAAATCTCGACGTTGTTCGCGCCCGTGCTGCAGCCGTTGCAGGTCATGGTGTCGTCCGCGCACAAATCCGTGTCGGGGCCGTCGCAAGCTTGTCCGACGCCGAAATCCTCGTCGACCTGGCCGTCGCAGTCGTCGTCGATACCGTTGCACGATTCGGGGCTGGGCTGCACGCCGCCCAGGCAAGGACCGAAAAAGCCATCGACGCAATAGCTGATGCCCTGCTTGCACGCCCCGACGTCGCTGCCGCACGCTTCGCTGTCGCCGGGCTGGCAAGCTTGGTTTACGTGTGCGTCCGGCGTATCCGCGGCGTCCGGCACATCGCTCGCGTCCGGCGCGTTCGCGCCGTCACTGAGCAGCAGGCTCGTGCGCGCGCCGCAGCCGTCCATCGTGAAGCTTGCTCCAAGCAAAACCGTGGCGGCTCCGCCGCGCCACAACCAGCGGCGTCTGCTGCGTCCCACACCGAGCTCTGTCCCGCCGATCACGGAAACAAGGCTAGCTCTCCTCGGCACAAACACAAGCCGGTGCATGGCAATGATCGAGCGGCGGCCGTTTGGCTTGCGAGGCGTCGGATGCGGCGGTATTCTGAGTTGGTGCGGGACATTGGCGTCGCTTTCTGTCTATTGATGCTCGCGGTCGGGTGCTCGGCGAGTAGCGCCGGCGGTAGCGGGCAAGGGCCAGCGAACACGGAGGCGACTTGCCACTATCCCTCGGGGGTCAGCACCGATGCTTCGGCGCCCGGCTGCCACGCCGTCGATTCGGCCAAGATCTGCCAGGTCAGCAACGGCGCTACCGTCCTTCCCGATGGCGGAGTGACGGGCGGCACTGAAACGTGCCAATCCGTATGCGCAACTGGTGACTACGAATTGACCTGTTTGGGCAGCGACCCCTTGGGGCCCGTCCCCGCGCCGTTGCCTTCGCTCGGTTGCCAAGTGGTTCCGCTACCGACGCCGTCGAACGAGCTATTTTACTGCTGCCCGTGCGCGAGCTAAGGATCGAGCGCACAATTCTCGAGCGGAAACACGAGCTGCCGATTGTCGATGAACTGCGTTTGCTTGCCGTCGCTACCCTGCTGATACGTGACGAAGGGTAAGCACGCGACCCTGTCGTCGCCCGGCACGCGATCCGGGATGCCTTGCTTGAACGTGAACGGCACCCGGAAGTTCACCGTGCGCGTGACGGCTGCGGCCCCGACGAGCACGTCGACCTCGCTGCCGAGAAACGCGCCGCAGTCGAGCGCGAAGCCCGTGATCGCCGAGTCTCGACAGCGACTGTCCATGCTCGCGCCCAGCACACCATCGTTGAGACGGCCGTGATCGATCCGGAGATCGGCGGAGTACTGGCAGAGCTTGGGGCTATCTCGACAGTTGCCGGTGCAAGTGAACTCGATGTGGAACACGACGTCCGCCGGGCCTTGAGCACGAAAGTGAATCGTGAGTGGACCCTGTGTTCCCTTACCTGGGTTGTACTGCTTGGTGCAGTGGAACGCACGAAGGCTGGGACCATTAGAAAGCCCGCCGTCAAACGTGCCGGCGTCGGGCGCGCTTCCGTTGACCAACGTGGCGTCAGACGGAACGTCGCGCGCGGGGCGACGCGCGTCGTTTCTCGGCGGAGCTCCGGCGTCCGGAGGGAGCCCGTTGCCCGGTGTGCGTCTTTCGCAGGCTGGCAGCGCAACCAGCAAGCCGAACGCGCACACGGGGAGCACCGAGCGAAGCGGTCGCGTCATCACCGCGGCTGAGCCTACTCGGCGCGAGCCCGTTCCGGAAGCCCGGTAGCAGCGCTGCGCTCGGCCCGATCACGCTCCAAGGACCGTGGTCCCTCGCACCCGGTGTGGCGCGCGGGAGACACTACACGCAAGGTCGCAATCTTTTCACTACCGTTCGCGCAGGCACAACTTGCTCGCGCTTTGGTATGGAACCTGCTCTTGCCGCTGCATGTCGAGGCGGCTCTGCGAAACGTTGCTGTGCTTGCTCGCGCTCGGCCTGTCGTGGACTCGGGGTGCTCGCGCATCGGAACTCGAAGACGCTTGGGTCATCCCTCCCGGTCAGCCCATTGCGCCCGTACCCCAGAACCCCGAGGGCGTCGCTCGCGTCGCGACTCCTGCTCCAACGCGGCCGCTCGAGCACTTCGCAGATCAGCGCTTCGCTTTGGAGCTTCGCACGGGTATCGCGAGCTCGGTGGGCGTGTTCGGACTCGCGCTCGACTACGAGCTCGAAGAGCACGTCGCGCTCAACGCGGGGGTCGGCAGCAATCTGCTCGGCTGGGTCGGAGAAGTGGGTGTCCGGCTGCGACCATTCGTGCTCAGCGCGCCGGGCGGCCACGCCGTGCATGCCATGACGTTCGAACTCACCGCGACGCGCGCGCGGTATTGGGACGTCGTGGGTACATTCATGTGCGACGAGGACTGCCGCGTACCGCCGCTTTCGTACGTCAATTGGGCTCAATCAGAAGTGGGCTGGGAGGCTCGCTTTGGCCGGGTGCAAGTGCGCACCACAATCGGTCTGGCCTTGCCGCTCAACGACCCACAAGGTCAACGCCTGCCGGATCTTCTGTTGGTCGAGTCGTTCGCTGTCGGTTACGCTTTTTGATCCTCGGACCTCAAGGGACGGCGCTCCGTGCTAGCGTGAGTCCGGTGCTTTGCCGGTCGAGTTTCGCGCTGCTGGTTGCGGCACTCGCCGTCGCGTGTGGCGCCAAGTTCTCTGTTCCCGGCCAAAGTGATGAGACAAGCGGCGCCGCGCCGAACGGCACAGCGGGCGCGCCGAACGGCACGGCAGGCGTGCCGTTCGGCATCGCGGACGCCG
>DASYCR010000728.1:0-4325 GCA_036500095.1 Polyangiaceae bacterium | reverse complement strand
CGCCAAATACAGGAAGCGATGCGCGGAAACCTGGGCCACGAGCCGCGTGCGGTAGGCTCGCTTCAACGCAGAGCAAGCCAGTACGGCCCCGCCCTCTTTTTGCCAACCCGCGGCCAGCCCAGCGAGCCGCGCGAGCCACGGCTCGCGATCCGCGTCGTTGAGCTGCTCGCCACGCGCCATTTTCGCGCGGCTTGCAGGCGAATGGTAGTCGTCCGCGTCGTAGAACGGTAAACCGAGTCGCGTCGCGAGCATGCGGCCCATGGTGGTCTTGCCGCTGCCGGTTACGCCCATCACTATCAACAGCATGTGGATGCGCAAAGCCTAGCAAATCCGCGGAAATTTTCGAATGTACCGTGAAGCGCCGTCGTCGCGCGCGCCCTCACTCCAGAACCTGTGTAGTGACGCGAGCTTCGCGGTCGTCGCCGGCCGAGATTTGCGCGGATCGACGATCCCGCATGCGCGCCAGACGTCATATCTTGGTCTTTAGGCGAGCCAATAACTGCAGCGCATCGAGCCCGGTCAAGCGATCGATCTCGAGCGCGCGTAGGAGCTCGATCACCTCGCTGTGGAGCTTGTTTTCGGTCGCGCGCGCGCCAAACAGGTTCAGTTGATCGTCAGCCGCGTGCGCAATTTTCATGGCGGCCATCGGCTCGCCGGCTTCGCCCTCTAGCGAGAGCAAGAGCGCCTTGGCGCGGGCCAGCACCACTTCCGGCAAACCCGCAAGCTTGGCCACGGCCACGCCGTAGCTGCGACTCGCTGCCCCGGGCACCAAGCGATGCAGGAACACGATGTCACCCTCGAGCTCACGCGCGCTGACGCTGTAGTTGGCTACGTGCCGGCCACTGTCGCCGAGGGCCGTAAGCTCGTGGTAATGCGTGGCAAATAGCGCGCGGCAGCCCAGGGCCTCGTCGATGTACTCGGCGACGGCCCACGCGATCGACAGTCCGTCGAACGTGCTGGTACCGCGGCCAATCTCGTCCACGATCAGGAGCGAGCGCCGCGTCGCCGAGCGCAGGATCTCGGCGGTCTCCCGCATCTCGACCATGAACGTGCTCTCACCCGCGCTGAGGTTGTCGCTCGCGCCCACGCGCGAGAGCACGCGATCGACGACACCGACGCGCGCCGAACGCGCTGGCACGAAGCTGCCCATTTGCGCCAAGATCACCGAAAGCGCCGTCTGTCGCAGCAGGGTGCTCTTGCCCGCCATGTTCGGCCCCGTGATGAGCCACAAGCGCTCGGCCTCGAGATCGAGGCTCACGTCGTTCGGCACGAAGCGCCCGCGCGCGGCCAGCCGCTCGACCACGGGGTGACGGCCGTCCCGCAGCAAGAGCACGTCGGAGTCGTCCACGCTGGGCCGGCAGTAGTCGTAGCGGTGGGCGACCTCGGCGAGCGCCGCCGCCACGTCCCAGCGCGCCAGCCTGGCGGCCAACGTCTGCAAACGATCGCTGCTGCGCGCCGCGGTCTCCACCAATTTCGCGAGCAGGCCGAGCTCCCGTTCGCGGTGTAGCTCTTCGGCGTGCGTGATCCGATCAGCGAGTTCGTCGAGTTCGGACGTCGTATAACGTTCACCGGTCGCGACGGTTTGCTTGCGCCGATATTCATCTGGAACTCGGCTCGCTTGACCGCGGCTCACCTCGATGTACCAGCCGAACACGCGCGTGTAGCGGATCTTGAGCGTCGGGATAGCCGTCTCTTTGCGCAGGCGCGCCTCCAGCTCGACCATCTTCTCGCCACCGGAACGCCGAAGCTCGGCGAGCTCGGCTAGCTCTTGGTCGAAGCCAGCTCGAAATATCTCGCCGTCCTTGGGCTGAACGGGTGGGCGCTCGACCAGCGCGGCGACCAGGACATCGCGCAGGTCGTCGACCGCGTCGACCGCGACGCCTAGTCCGAGCGTCTCGCGCAAGCTCGGGTCCGAAACGGCTTCGAGCAGGGTCAGCGCGCCGTGCGCCGCGATCAAGCCGTCGCGTAACGCGCCGAGATCGCGCGGCGTCGCTTCGCCGAGCGCGGCGCGTACCGACAAGCGCTCGACGTCACCCACCGCCGCCAGCGATTCTCTCAGCGGCTCGCGCAAACGGGGATGCACCAAAAATGCTTCGACCAGATCGAGCCGGCGACGGATGCGCGTGACGTCCGTCAGCGGCGCGAGCAAGCGGCGCTTGAGCAAGCGCGCGCCCATCGCCGTTTCGGTGGCGTCGATGACGCCGAGCAGGGTGGCCGCGCGGTTCCCCGAAACGGACTCGACCAGCTCCAGATGCCCCTGGGCTACGCGATCGATCGCGAGCAAGGAGCTCGGCAACCAGCGTCCAATTCGGCGTGCGGGCAGCTCAGCGCCTGGATTGCACGCTCGCGCAAAGCGCAGCACCCGCGCGACCGCGCGCCGTGCCGGCGGCGAGAGAGCTTGAGCGTCGCGCGCCAGCGTCCCGAGCGCTTCCTCCTCGGCGGCGGCCTCGAGCGCCGCATCTTCGCGAACGACGGTGCGGCCCAGAGCGCGCGCGGCAGCCAAGATCGCAGCGCCGGGCTCCGCGCCCAGCAGCAGCTCACGCGGGCGCGAGCGAGTGAGCTCCGCGAGCAGCATCGGCGCGTCCGTGAGCTCGGCCGCCCTGAGTTCACCCGTGGAAAAGTCCAACAAGGCGAAGCCGACTTGCGCCCCAGTGAGCTCAGCCGCGGCCAAAAAATTATTCGATGTCGAGTCCAGGTACTCGCGCTCCGTCACGAGCCCGGGTGTGATCACACGCACGACCTGGCGCGGAACGATCCCTTTGGTTTTGGAGGGATCCGCCATCTGCTCGCAGATCGCGACCTTATGGCCCAGCTCGAGCAAGCGAGCGATGTACGACGTCGCCGCGTGGTAGGGCACGCCAGCCATCGGAATCTCTCCTGGTTTGCCCTTGTTTCGGCTGGTCAGCGTGAGTTCGAGCAAGGGCGCCGCGAGCAGCGCGTCGTCGCCGAACATCTCGTAGAAATCACCGAGCCGAAAAAAAACGATCGCATCCGGGTAGCCGCGCTTCGCCGCGGCATGCTGCTGCATCACGGGCGTAGCAGGCGCGGCCATGGCCTAGAAGAACGGTGAGGGGCTCTCGACGCCCAGCGAGTCGAGGCTGAACAGCGCCAGTCCGAGCGCCGCGCCGTCCGTCACCGCCAGCATGTCCAACTTCGGCACGTACACGAGCGCGCGCGGATCGACGTCGCCGGACAGCGCGTTCAGGCTCAGGGCGAGCGGCGCGAAGCCACCCGTGACCTGCCAGGTGAACGACATGTCGCGCTCGCTATCGGTCTGGCCGCGGTAGACCGCGAAGCGCGAGTTGAGGTTCTCGAAAATGCATTCGGACCCCGAGCTGAGCAGCGCCGGCAGGCCAGGCTGATTGGGCTCGACCGGACCGACCTTGAAATCGTGCGAACAACCGCAGCGAGCCGGATCCGGCGCTGTGCTTCCCATCGGAACCGACGCGGGGTTGGTATCGCAAATCTCGAAGGCGCGCGTGTGCAGGAGCTTCTTGCTCGGATCGCAGCTCGCTCGGTGCACGCAGCGACCCGCGCTGTCCGCCGGATCGACGCCGATGTCGCTCAAGATGCCCGATGCCGAGCTCGTCAACAGCCATTGCTGTGAGGCCCGCACGGAGTAGCTCGTCCCAGCTGGAAAACAGCAGGTGGCCAGATCGAGCCGGCAGTCGGCGTCGCGGCAGCTGACCTGAAGGTGATCGTAGTAAGCCGCGTCGACACGCAGCTCGCGCGTCGTGCTGAGCGCCAGTTGATTGTCGAACGCGCCAAAAACCGCTAGGCACGCGTCGTACGTGCACTCGGCGCTCTGCGCGTTCCAGTAACTGGTCAGGGTCTTCGGCGGAAAGTCCCCGGTCATCTGCACGTAGTCGGCGTGTTCATTCGCCCAGGTCGGATCGGTCGAGCGCGCGGTGCCGAGCTCGGCGCCGATCTGTGAAGGATCCTCGACGCCCGCGCTGCAGAAGTTGCCGTCCGCGTCGTAGATCTGCAAGCCTCCCGCTGAATCTGGGCGTAGGAAGCCAGTGCGGCGATTGTTGATCAGCTTACCCTCGTAGGTGAGCGCGAGGGTGTCGTCGACCGAATAGGAGCGGGGCTCGTTGAGCGGCAACACGACCGAGTTCTGCTGGCTCGTGCTCGGGTTGATATCGAGCTGCGTCTGACCAAGTGTGGGACTGGCCGAATAGGGCGTGACGCCGATGTAGACCTGCGCCGCCAGCGGGAGCGACGCGGACTGCGCGTCCCCCGGCAGCGACAAGCCGGAACCACCGAGTGGCAGCCCGGACGGCCAGCTCGCAGTGGCGGCCGGATTCGGGAAATTCACGCCCAGC
>DASYCR010000727.1:0-3287 GCA_036500095.1 Polyangiaceae bacterium | reverse complement strand
GCCGTTTAGCGGGGCTTTGCCCCGGCGCCCCAAGAAAGTGCGCTTTTGAGGTTGAATGCTGAGTCGGCCCCGGGAGCTTTGAGAGGTCGATAGGCTCTAGCGCTCTACGCAGGCCGCCGCCCGCGCCCGTAAGATCGCCTGTTCGCGCGCGTTGCGGGTGAGCTCCGCGGCGCGTTCGAACTCGTGGCGGGCTTCTTCGAAACGACCGAGCTTGTCCAGGAGATCGCCGCGCACGCTCGGCAACAAGTGATAGCCGGAGAGCGCGGGCTCGGACGCGAGCGCGTCGACCAGCGCGAGGCCCGCCGCAGGTCCGAAGGCCATGCCGACGGCGACCGCACGGTTGAGTTCGACGACCGGCGACGGAGCCACGCGCGCGAGCGTTCCGTACAGGTCCGCGATGCGCGCCCAATCGGTCTCTTCCGCCGCGTGCGCGCGCCCGTGACACGCCGCGATCGACGCCTGGAGCAGATACGAGCCCGGCTCGCCGCCGAGGGCCTCGGCTCGCGCGAGCGCACTGAGGCCGCGCGCGATCAAGAGCCAGTCCCAACGCGCGCGGTTTTGCTCGAGCAAGAGGATCGGTTCGCCCGACGGACCGCGCCGGGCGCCCAAGCGCGACGCCTGGATCTCCATCAGGGCCACCAGGCCGTGCACTTCCGCCTCCCGCGGCGCAAGCTCGGCCACCACGCGCCCGAGCCGGAGCGCGTCTTCGCACAAGCCGGGTCGCATCCAGTCGTCACCGGCGGTCGCCGAGTAGCCCTCGTTGAACACCAGGTAAATGACCTCGAGCACCGACGACAGGCGGGCGGCGAGCTCGCTCCGCGGCGGCAATTCGAAGGGGATTTGCTGCTCGCTGAGCGTGCGTTTGGCACGCACGATCCGCTGGGCGATCGTCGGTTCGGGCGTGAGAAACGCGCGCGCGATTTCGTCCGTGCTCAGGCCGCCGAGCAGGCGCAGCGTGAGCGCGACCCGGGCTTCGCGCGAGAGCACGGGGTGGCAGGCGATGAACACCAGGCGGAGCAGGTCGTCGCCCACCGCTTCGTCGAGGCTCTGCGCAGGGTCAGGCCGCGCGACTTGTTCGGCGTCCATCACGTAGCCGAGCTCGGCTTGCTTCTGCTCGAAGCGCTTGCTTCGCCGCAAGACGTCGATGGCGCGGTGCTTGGCCGTGGCCATCAGCCAGGCGCCGGGGTTGTCCGGTACGCCGGACTCCGGCCAGCGCTCGAGCGCCGTCACGAGCGCGTCTTGCGCGAGCTCTTCCGCCAATCCGACGTCGCGCACCATCCGCGTCAAGCCGGCGATCAGCCGTGCTTGCTCGATGCGAAAAGTGGCTTCAATCGCGAGCTTTGTCTCGGCCGCCGTCACGACGGCCGAGCACAGCACGTTCCACGCCAGGCGTCAGCTCTTGCGAGCGCTCACTTGCGCGCGCAGCGCGTCTTCTTTCGCCCTGAGCTCGCCCGTGGGATCGCTCGGCGCAAAGTCCGCGCTCTCGAAGATCTGGCGAATCTCGAGCGTGGTGCCGTCGGGGAACGGAGCGCGCTTCATCCAGGCGATCGCTTCTTCCTTCGACTTGGTTTGAATGATCCAAAAACCCGCGATCATTTCCTTCGCCTCGGTGAACGGGCCGTCCACGACCGCCGTCTTGCCAGCAGCGAACTTGATCTTGGCGCCCTTGGACGACGCTTGCAGGCCTTCACCCGCGAGCATCACGCCGGCCTTCACCAGCTCTTCGTTGAACTTGCCCATCTGAGCGAGCTCCGGCCCGCTCGGCAACGTACCTGCTTCGGAGTCTTTGTTGGCTGGAACCATCACCATGAATCGCATTGTCGTGTCTCCTGTTGGGGTTCGAAGCGAGAAGGTCCGCCGCAAGTCGCTGCGAGGCTGCTCGGCTTCTTACCTTGGCGACGAATGACGCGCGCCAGGATCGACAAGGCTTTGCGGATTTTTCTCGATTCGCCGCTTGCCCTCCCAAATATCTGAAACTATTGGAGCTTCATCGACTCGCCAGCGACAAGCGCGATCGTCCGTGGCGCGCCCGAAGCCACACGCAACTCCACGCTCTGCGACACCGAGGACGTCAACGCCGCGCGCACGAGCACATGCTCTCGCCATTCGAAGTCGAGCGTGAGCCCGCCGCGCGCGCGCACGCCGTAGAGCTTGCCCTCGGCCCAAGCGCGCGGCAGGGCTGGCAACAGATGCACTTGGCCGTTTTCGCTCTGCACGAGCATCTCCAGGATGCCCGCTGCCCCGCCGAAGTTACCGTCGATCTGAAACGGCGGATGCGCGTCGAAGAGATTGGTGTACGTGCGATCGGGGCTCAGGAGGAGCGCGAGCAGCGCGTGCGCGCGTTCGCCGTCCAAGAGGCGCGCCCAGAAATTGACCTTCCAGGCCAGGCTCCAGCCGGTCGCTTCATCGCCGCGCAGCTCGAGTGTGCGCCGCGCGGCCGCAGCGAGCTCCGGCGTTTTAGATGGCGAAATTTGTTGCGACGGGTGCAACCCAAACAAATGCGACACGTGACGATGATGCGGTTCGGGCGCGTCGAGATCCCAATCCTCGAGCCACTCCTGCAGCTGACCACCCTTGCCGATGCGATAGGGCGGCAGCTCCGCGCGCGCCTTTTCGAGCGCGAGCACGAACTCGGGCTCTACGCCCAAGAGCCGCGCGGCTTCCGCGGTCGCCGCGAATAAATCCCGCAAAATCGCGTTGTCCATGGTGGGACCGGCACACACCGTCGTGCCGTGCGGGTGACGATTCTCGGGTGACTCGCTCGGGCAAGTCACGAGCACGCCGAGCTTTGGATGCGTGACCAACGTATCCAGGAAAAACCGCGCGGCGCCCGCCAGGATCGGATAAGCGCGGCGCAAGTGCTCGCGATCGAGTGTGAAGCGATAGTGCTCCCACAGATGCAGCGACAGCCACGCGCCGCCCATCGGCCAGAGCCCCCATTCGGCGCCGTCGATCGGGTGCGTCGCGCGCCACAGGTCGACGTTGTGATGCGCGACCCAGCCGCCCGCGCCGTAATGACGCGCGGCCGTGTGCTGTCCGCTCTGCGCGAGATCCTCGAGCATGGCGAACAAGGGCTCATTGCACTCCGGCAGCGCCGCCGCGTCGACCAGCCAGTAGTTCATCTCGGTGTTAATGTTGATCGTGTATTTGCAGCCCCAGGGCGGCTGCACTTTGTCGTTCCAAATGCCTTGCAGCGTGGCGGGCTGCCCGCCGGGTCGCGAACACGCGAGCATCAGGTAACGCGCGTACTGCACGTATAGCGCCGCGAGCCCCGGATCCCGGCCTTG
>DASYCR010000726.1:0-1556 GCA_036500095.1 Polyangiaceae bacterium | reverse complement strand
AGCTCGACCGGTGAGGTGCTGGGCGCGCACACTCCGGGCACACCAGCCACGGGCGCGAAGCTCTCGGCCTATCTCGAGCACGCGAGCAAAGCCGAGGTGCGCAGCGCTCCGCCCTTGGCGGTGGAATTCGGCTGCGTCCATCGTTCGAAGGACAACCGCGCTGTCTGGGTCGGTGTCTACGCCGCCCGGCATTTAGCGCCACTCTTGGCCAAAATTGGCGCCGCGTACAACGTCAGCTTGAGCTTCGAGACGCTCGCTCCTTCGGAAGAGCGCATGGTTCAGGAGCTGGATTTGCCCGAGCTCGGGCATCGCCGCATCGCCGCTTTTCGCTCGCGAGTGCCGCTGCTCTCTGCGCTCGAGGACCTCGACGTAACGATCCTCTTGATTGGCGTCGGCACGCTCGGGGCAGCGCTGGTGCTCTCACTCTGGCTGTCGAAGACGTTATCGCGCCCGCTGGTCGAGCTCGCGCGCGAAGCAGGCGCTGTAGCGCATGGTGAACCAAAGCCGGTCACCGCCCGCGGCGCCGCGGAAATTCGGGCGTTCGCCACCGCCTTCAATCGCGCCATCGCCGATCTCACCGCGCTGCGCAAGCGGCTCGCGGCCACTGAAAGGATCGCGGCGCGTCGCGAAATCGCGCGGCGCGTCGCACACGAGATCAAAAACCCCTTGGCGCCCATCCGCGCCGCCGTGGAAACCCTGCGCCGCTTGCACGCGCGTCAAGATCCGGCATTCGAAGAGTACTTCGACGAAGCCACACGCACGGTACTGGAAGAAGTCCAGCGCATTGCGCACATCGTCAGCGAGTTCACGCGTTTCGCGCGGCTTCCAGCGCCCAATCCGGCTCCGCTCGAGGTCGTGGAGGTGCTGCGCGCGGTCGCCAAGCTGCACGACACCAATGGCGCTCCGGTGGCATTCTCCAGCAGCGAATGCCCACAGCTCAACGCGGACCGCGACCAGCTCGTGCAGCTCGCGACCAACTTGATCCAAAACGCGCAGTATGCCGCCGAGCTCAACGGCAATCCGAAGCCACATGTCGAGGTCACGGTGCGACCCGCGGGTCCGGACAAAGTGCGCATCGTCGTCAGCGACAACGGCCCCGGCCTCGCGCCGGAGATGCGCGGCCGCTTGTTCGAGCCCTATGCCACGGACAAACCCGAGGGCACGGGGCTCGGTCTTGCCATCGCCCAGCGCATCGCGATCGAGCACGGCGGCGAGATCACGTACGAGGATGCCGCGGGCGGAGCGCGCGGCGCTACTTTCAGCGTGGAGCTGCCGCTCTCGGGTCCCACGTTGCTACAAGAAGCGCCGCCGGAGTCAGGCTCCTGAAGCGCGGCTGCGCTGGAGGAAGGAAACGCGACACAAAGTGTTATAAGTAGAGCGTGGCCTACCGCATCGCCTGTTTTGGCTTAGCCCTCGGCGCGCTCAGCGCCTGCACCTTCACGACCCAAGCAGGTCCGCAGCCGGCGAACGGTTATTACGCGCCCATGCCGCCCCCCGCAGCTCCCGTCGCTGCGGCGCCCGTGTACATTCCACCGGCCCCACGCCCGGAGCACACG
>DASYCR010000725.1:0-3589 GCA_036500095.1 Polyangiaceae bacterium | reverse complement strand
ATCAAACGACTCGTCGGCCCGAACATCTGGGCAAACTACCCGCTGCTCGAGCTGTGGGTCGACCTCGGTCGCTACGAAGATTTTCCGTCGAACACGCTACCCGGCTTCAACGACAAGATCATGGGCTGGCTGCCCACCATGATCGAGCATCGCTGCGGGATCGGCGAGCGCGGCGGTTTCTTTCAGCGTTTGCGCGGCGGCACCTGGCTCGGCCACGTGCTCGAGCACGTGACGCTCGAGATTCAATCGCTGGCGCACATGCCCGTGGGCTACGGCCGAGCGCGCGAGACGAGCGAGCGCGGCGTGTACAAGGTCTTGATCGAGGTCGAAGATTTTCGCTTCGGCGAAGCGTGCGTGAAGGTCGCGCACGACATGATCATGGCCGCCGCCGAAGAGCGCGACTTCGATCTACCCACCGCCCTGAAAAAGCTACGCACGCTCGCCGACGACTACTGTTACGGGCCGAGCACGCAAGCGATCGTGAGCGCGGCGAAGGCGCGCGGCATCCCGGCCTTGCGCTTGACCGACGGCAACCTGGTGCAGCTCGGCTACGGCAAGCCGCAGCGTCGGATCTGGACCGCGGAAACCGACGCCACCAGCGCCGTCGCCGAGAGCATCGCGCACGACAAGGAGCTGGCCCGCACGCTCTTGAGCTCCGTGGGCGTGCCGATCGTCGAAGGTCGCCAGGTGACGAGCCCCGAAAATGCTTGGGAGGTCGCGCAAGAGCTCGGCTTGCCCGTCGTGGTGAAGCCTCGCAACGGCAACAAAGGGCGCGGCGTCTCGATTCGTTTGGAAGACCGCACTTCGGTCGAAGCCGCTTTCCGCATCGCGGAAAAGGAGTATGTCGCCCGTGAAGTCGTCGTCGAGCGCTTCATCCCGGGGCGCCAGTACCGCGTGCTGGTGGTCGGTGATCGCGCGGTAGCGGCGAGCGGCGGCCAGGCGCACCAGGTTACAGGGGACGGCGTGAGCACGGTGGCGGAGCTCGTGGCCAAGGCCAACGCCGATCCGCAACGCGGTGACGACTCGCAGCAGCCGCTCGGCGTACTCGTGCTCGACGAAATCGCGCTCGAACTCCTGCGCCGGCAGGGCTTCGAGCCGAGCTCGGTGCTGCCGGACGGGCGCGCCGCGGTCCTCCGCTACAACGGCGATCTCACGGTCGACGAAACCGACCGCATGCACGCCGACGTGGCGGCGCAGTGCGTGCTCGCCGTGCGCACGATCGGCCTCGACATCGCCGGCATCGATTTGATCGCAGAGGACATCAGTCGGCCCTTGTCCGCTCAGGGCGGCGCGCTGATCGAAGTGAACTCGAGCCCCGGCTTGATCATGCACCTCAAGCCGTTGGTCGGCTCCCCGCGGCCCGTGGGCGAGGCGATCGTAAACCACCTGTTTGCCAAGACCCAGAGCGGGCGCGTGCCGCTGGTCGCCGTGTCGGGCACGAACGGCAAGACCGCGGTGGCGTCCCTGATCTCGGACATCCTCGCGAGCGTGGGACGAACCGTGGGCCACGCGAGCTCGCTGGGGCTCACGATCGGTGAGCGCGCTCTGAGCACGCAGGACGGCGCCAATGCCGAAAGCACACGCCGCGCGCTGATGAATCCGTTCGTCGACGCGATCGTGGCCGAAGTCTCGGAGCCGCAGGTGATCGAGGAGGGGCTCGCCTTCGACCACTGCGAAGTAGCCGTGATCACCAACCTCGGCAGCGGCGATCACCTCGGGCGCACGTTCGTGGAGGAGCTCAGCGTCGTTCAAAAAGCCGTGCGCGCGCCCGCCGACATCGTGTTGCCGAGCGGGTACGCCGTGCTCAACGCCGGGGACCCCGGCGTGCTCGAAATCGCCGAGCAGATCAAACCCAAATTCCAGGGCAAGCTCTGCTACTTTGCACGCGCCGCAAGCGCGCTACCCGCCGATCACCTGGCCACCGGAGGCCGAGCCGTGGTCGTCGACGGGTCCGACGTGGTCTCCCTGCACGGAACCCGGCGCGAGACCGTGCTCGGTTTGGCGCCGCTTACCTGCCCTGTGCTCGGGCTACCCGACTTCATGCTCGACGACCTGCTCGCCGTGGTCGCGGCCGGCGTGGCCCTCGGTTTGACGCCCACGCAGATCAAGAGCGGCGTCACGCGCGCCATCGGCGGATCCGACGGCGTCGCCCTGTTCGACGCTCCGTCGGGCGCCTCTGTGCTCGTCACTCCCGCTCGAAATGCGGGCTCGCTCGGGGCTTGGTCGGAGAGCCTGCGTCGGATTTTCCCAGAGCGGCGACTTACAGCTCTCCTAGAACCGCCCGCAGATGGGAGCCGCGCGGACGCTGCGCGGATGGCGGCGGTGGTTCTGCAATATTTCTCGGAGGTTGCCACTGTAGTGAATAGCGGGAGCCTTCCCTACGTTGAAGAATTGGAGGCCAAGCTAGGAGGCTCTAATTGCCGGTCGATTGGCCGGCTCGAGACGATGCCAGCTGCTTTGAATGCCCTGTTAGAAGGCCGCGGGAGCGGGGATCTGCTATGCGTCTGCCCCGCGACAGGTACTGGTTACACCAGCGCTCTGGCCGGTCTCGACTCGAAAGGCATCGGCCGAAGGAGAGTCGGCGGTCTCCCCTCCGTAAGACACTTCCGATGAAACTCGAGTCCATACGCTCGCTCCGAGGCCCCAATCTCTGGTCCGACCACACCGCTCTCGAAGCGGCCGTGCTGACGGCCGAAACAGTCCCGGCCACCGACGCCTTTTTCCGTCTGTGCGGGTCGATGCCCCACGACGTTCAGGCCCAATTGTTTCGCGACGTCGGCGAGCCTGGCGCGCTTGCGTTCTGGCCGCGCGTGCTGGAAAAGCTCACGCTCGGGCTGCTCCAGGCGGCCGGCTGCGAGGTTGCCTACAGCCGCACCGTCGAGGTCGTCCGAGGCCGCGAATACCGCGTGGTTTGCGAGTACACCGAGGAGACCAGCGGCAAGCGTGCCCTCCAGCTGGCTCTCGAGCTGATCGAGGCCGCTCGCGCGTCCCGCCCCAGCGATTTCGCGGCGGAAGTCCGGGCCCTGCGCAAGCTGAACGAGGACGTGCGCCTCGGGCCCAGCACCGGCTCGATCACCCGCGCCGCCGAGGCCCGCCGCATCCCGGTGCGCCGGATGACCAACGGCAGCCTGGTGCAGCTCGGCTACGGCGCGCGCGCCCGCCGCATCTGGGCGGCCGAAACCGACCGCACGAGCGCGGTCGCCGAGTCGATCGCGCAAGACAAAGAGCTCACCAAGTCCCTGCTGTCGACGATCGGTATTCCGGTGCCGCAAGGCGTGCCGGCGTTCACCGCCGAGCAGGCCTGGGAGATCGCTCAGCAGATCGGCCTGCCCGTCGTGGTCAAGCCTCGCAAGGGCAACCAGGGTCGCGGCGTCTCGGTCCGCCTCACAACGCGCGAGGCGGTCATGGCGGCATTCGAGATCGCCTTTTCGAGCGACGGCGAAGTGATCGTCGAGCGTCACCTGGAGGGCGCGGATTTTCGGCTGCTCGTGGTCGGTGGACGCCTCGTCGCGGCCGCCCGTCGCGAACCACCCCAGGTCACGGGTGACGGCACGCGCTCCATCGCCGAGCTCGTCGCACAGGAAAACCT
>DASYCR010000724.1:0-3380 GCA_036500095.1 Polyangiaceae bacterium | reverse complement strand
CAACCCGAACACGGGCAAGACCACGCTCTTCAACCGCTTGACCGGCGAGAACGCGCGCATCGGCAACTATCCGGGCATCACGGTCGAGCGTCGCAGCGGACGCTTGAAAGGCAGCGAGACGCTCAAGGGCACGAGCCGCGGCGCGTCCGAGCCGGCGATCGAGCTGGTCGACGCGCCGGGCACCTATTCGCTCGCAGCGCGCTCCCCGGAAGAGCAGCTCGCGCTGTGGTCGGCGCTCGGGATGGCCGATCATCCACGGCCGGATTTGTGCGTGTGCGTGGTCGACGCGGGCCAGCTCGCGCGGAACCTCTACCTCGTGCTGCAAGTGCTCGAGCTCGGGCAAAAGACAGTGATCGCGCTCAACATGATCGACGAGGTAACGAGCGATCCGCCGAGCCCGTCCGCGGTCTCCGAACTGTTCGGCGTGCCGTGCGTGGCCACCGACGCGCGCCGCGGCAGCGGCATGCTCGAGCTCACGCAAGTCATCGAGCGCGCGCTCGACGACTCCGCAAGGCCTAGCTTCCGCTTGCCGTATCCGGCGGCGCTCGAACAAGATCTGACGGAGATCGCCGCCCAGCTACCGGCAGAAGAGCGTGGAGACCGCGCTCGCGAGCGCGCGCTCGCGCTGTGGGCGCTCAGCAGCATCGAGTCAGACGACGAGCTCGAGGGCATCGACCCGGAACTGCGCGCGGCGTGCCTCGCCGTCCGCGCGCGGGCAGGCTCGCGCGACATCGACCGCGAGATCATCGCGACGCGCTACGCGTTCATCGACCAACACTTGCCCCGCCTCGTGCGGCGCAGCCTGTCACACCCCCCCAAACGCAAGACCTCCGAGCGCATCGACCGCGTGCTCTTGCACCCGCTGTACGGGTTTTTGATCTTCGTGAGCTTGATGCTGGTCGTGTTTCAAGCGCTCTTTTCCTGGTCCGATCCGGCGATCCGTCTGGTCGAGCTCACGTTCGCCGGGCTCGATCAACTGACGACGCGCGTGCTCCCAGCCGGCGTGCTTCACGATTTGGTCAGCAAGGGCGTGATCGGCGGGGTGGGCAACGTGGTCGTGTTTTTGCCGCAGATTCTGCTGCTCTTCTTCTTCATCGGCATTCTGGAAGACTCCGGCTACATGGCGCGCGTCGCCTTCTTGATGGATCGCATCATGAAAGCGCTCGGCCTGCACGGCCGCGCCTTCGTGCCGATGCTGTCCGGCTTTGCCTGCGCGGTGCCCGCGATCCTCGCCACGCGCACGATGGAGCAGCGGCGTGACCGCCTGCTCACGATGCTCGTGATTCCGCTGATGACCTGCTCGGCGCGCTTGCCCGTGTACACCCTGATCATCGCCGCGCTGTTTCCCCCGACGCGCATGTTCGGCTGGCTGCCGGTGCAGGGCCTGCTGATGATCGCGATGTACTTGTTCTCCGTGCTGATCACGTTGCTCGCGGCCGGCGTGCTCGGTCGCACGGTGGTCAAGGGTCGCCGCATCCCGCTGATTCTGGAGCTGCCGCCGTATCGACTGCCGAGCCTGCGCGGCACGCTCAAGATGATGTGGCAGCGCGCCGCGTCCTTCTTGCGCGAAGCGGGCACCGTGATCCTGGTTTGCACGATCGCGCTCTGGGCGCTGCTCTCCTTCCCGCGCAATGTGCACACGACGAGCTCGACCACGACGGACAGCGTGCAGGTCTCCACGCGCCCCGCGCAGGTTCTCGAGCTGCCCGCCGCGCACGCGCCCACGCCCATCGAACAGAGCTACGGCGGTCGACTGGGCAAGGCGATCGAGCCCGCACTCAAACCGCTCGGTTTCGACTGGCGCATCGGCGTCGGTTTGATCGGCGCGTTCGCCGCGCGGGAGGTGTTCGTGTCCACGCTCGGGCTCGTCTTCGGCATCGGTGACGCCGACGAGCACTCGACGCCCCTGCGCGAGCGTATCCAGAGCGAACGCGGCCCGACCGGCCACGCCCTGTACACGCCGCTCGCCGGCCTCTCGCTGATGATCTTTTTCGCGCTCTCCTGCCAGTGCATGAGCACGCTCGCCGTCGTGTACCGCGAGACGAAAAAACTGAGCTGGCCCGCGTTCATGTTCGTGTACATGACGAGCGCCGCGTACGTCGCCAGCCTGCTCGTGTACCAGGGCGGACGTTTGCTCGGGTTCTAGGGTCTTGTTCTTGTGGTGACCCGCGTGCCACGCGCAGCTCCGATGCCAGCCCGCCCCCCCTTTCGCCCGCTGCCCCGCTCCTTTTACGCGCGACCGGTGCTCACCGTCGCGCGCGAGTGCATCGGGAAAATCTTGGTGCATCGCAGCTCGCAGGGGCTGGTGGCGGGCCGGATCGTGGAGACCGAGGCGTATCGCGGACCCGAGGATCGCGCGGCGCATTCGTTTGGCGGGCGGCGCACCGCGCGCACGGAGGTGATGTACGGACCGCCGGGCTACGCGTACGTGTTCTTCGTGTACGGCATGCATTTTCATTTCAACATCGTGACCACGCGGGAGGGCGCGCCGCACGCGGTGCTCGTGCGCGCCGTGGAGCCGCTGCGCGGCGTGCGGCTGATGGCCGCGCGGCGCGAGCTCGACACAGACGACCTCGGCCTCACGAGCGGGCCCGGCAAATTGTGTGAAGCGTTCGCCATCGACCGGCGCGACTACGGCGCGGATCTCTGCAAAAATCGGCTATTTCTCAGCGACGGCCCGCGGCCGAAGCTCGCCCGTTCGCCCCGTATCGGCATCGACTACGCCGAAGAGTGGGCGGAAAAGCCCTGGCGTTTCTGCGATCCCGAGAGCCGCTACGTGTCGCAGCCGAGGGCGCGTGTTAGAAAAGCGCCACGCGCATGAACGACAGCGAGCTCACCGTAAGGTCCGGCGCCCTCGCCGGCAAGCGCGTCACGCTCTGCGTGTCCGGCAGCATCGCCGCGTACAAAGCCGTGCTCCTCGCGCGCTTGTTGCTGCAGGCGGGCGCGCGGCTCGAGGTCGTGATGACGCGCGGCGCGAGCGAGTTCGTGGGCGCCGCGACGTTCTCCGGCTTGACCGGGCGCGCCGTCCACGCGGACATGTTCGGCCAAGCAAGCGCGGGTGAAAAGCACGTCGAGCTCGCCGCCGAGAGTGAGCTCGTGATCATCGCGCCCGCGACCGCGGATCTCTTAGCGCGACTCGCGACCGGCCGCGCCGATGATCTGACGACCGCGCTCGCGCTGTGCGCGAGCTGCCCACTGCTCGTGGCGCCCGCCATGCACCCGAGCATGTGGAGTCACCCGGCGACGGCGCGCAACGTGACTGCCCTCGAGCGGGACGGCCGCGCGCGCCTGATCGGCCCTGTTTTCGGCCAGGTCGCCTCAGGTGATCAGGGCGTCGGCCGCATGGCGGAGCCCGGGCAAATCCTGGACGCCGCGGCCAC
>DASYCR010000723.1:0-15800 GCA_036500095.1 Polyangiaceae bacterium | reverse complement strand
AGGCCGGGTCGTGCGTCTGATCGTAGCCTCCGTATTGTGCGTCGTGTGCGCGCGCGTCGAGCGACTTGAAGCACTCGAGCGCATAGCGCGCGGCGTCCGGCACGTGAAAGACGCGCGCGTACTCGCTCAAGCCGTAGATGGCGAAGGCCTCCGCGTAGAGCACCTTCTTCGGGTCCACGGGCGCGCCGGATTCGCTGACCGTGAACACGAACTCGTGGCTCTGTGGCTCGTAGAAATGCTCGATCAAGAAGTGGTATTGGTTCTCCGCGATCCGGCGGACGTCCGGCGTCCGTTGTTTTTTCTCGAACCACATCGAGAACGTCCACAGCTGACGCGCTTGTTGAATCAAGCCCTTGTTGCTGGGAGTGATCGGCTGACCTGCGCGGTCGAGGGTGCCGTAAAATCCGCCGTATTTCGGATCAGGCCCGTGCGTCGCCCAGAACTCGAACTCCGAGCGCGCGAGCGCGTCGAGTCGCGCTCGCAGCGCCTGGACGCGCGCGGCGGCGGCCGTCGCTGTGCGCAGAGTCCCGGCAGAGTTCGCCGCTGGCACAGTTGGTACCGGCGCTCGCCGCGTGCAAGCCGCGACCAGCGCCAGGATGAGAGCGTATGCGCCGAGCTTGCGCGTCACGGCGTGCCGCGCCTCGCTCGGGCGGTGGAGCCGCGCACGATCAGCTCCACGGGAACGTGTTCGGTTTTGATCATCTCGTCGGTTCCTTCCACTAGCTCGAGTAAGCGGGTCATCGCTCGGCGCCCGAGGTACTCCTTTTCGACGCCCACGGTGGTCAGCGGAGGATCGGTGTAGTTGCTCATGGTGATGTTGTCGAAGCCAATCACGCTCAGCTCGCTCGGGATTTTTCGGCCTGCCTCGCGCGCGGCCAGGATGACTCCGGCCGCCATCTCGTCGTTGCCGCAGAAAATGGCGGTAGGCGTCGTTTCGACGCCGCTTGTCGAGCGCGCGTGTGGTCTTGCGAGCTGAGCGCGCATGGTTTCGACCGCGGCTTCGAAGGTCAACGCGTCGGCGCGCAGCAGGTGTCGTTCACTGTTGAACTTACGGTCATGCCGCGCGAGCCCGATCCGAAAACCTTGCAAGCGATCGGCGACGCTCGGCGGCGCATGGCTCGGGATCAAACAAGCGATTTGCTGATGCCCGAGCAGACACAGGTACTCAGCTGCCAATGTGCCTCCCCGCTTGTTGTCGATTTGGGCGGAATTGATCGACTTGATGTACGGCATGTTGTCGACCGCGACGATCGGGATGCCGAGCGACTGGATGTCGCGGATCATCTTGGGGTAGGTGTGGCGCATGAACAGCACACCCTCCGCGTTCTTTTCGCGGATGATTTTGGGCAGGTCACCGAAGCCCGTGTAGGTCGCCTCGATATACGAGAACAACAGGTTGTAGTTTTTTTCGATCGCTTCTTTGATCGCGCCCTGCACGACGAACGAGTAAAATTGATTCGCGATCGTATCGTCGTGTTTGTAGAAAATCAGCGCGACATTGCGCGAGCGCTTGCGCTTGAGCCCCGAGGCAGCGGCGTTCGCGTGGTAGTTGAGTTTGCGTGCAACCTCCCACACCCGCAAGCGCACTCGCTCGCTGATGGCTTCCTTCGGGTTGTTGTTCAACACGAAGGACACCGTGGCCGTCGACACACCAGCAAGCTCGGCGACGTCGCGGATCGTGGGTCGAGTCTTGGGCAAGCGTTCTCCCTGCCAGGGTCGTGCGCAACCGCTACCGCAAAATCAGGGCAAACGGCAGCGCGGCGGTGACGTGCTCCTGAGCGGCCAACGGCGAGAGGCTCGAAAAAAACGGGCGCAGCTCGAGCGGCACCTCGGCCAGCAAACGCTGCGTCGGTTCGGCCTGCAGGCGAGCTAGCGCGCGCGCCGCGTCGCCCTCGCTCGCGTCGTCACCGAGCAGCAGCGAGTCGAGCAGGCTTTCGCGGCTGCCTTCCACGGTAACGGGCGCGGTCGCTGCCAGGTTCGTCAGCTTGCGCGCGTAGGCGAGCGCGTCGGAGAGCCCACCGAGTTCGTCGACCAGGCCGTTGTCGTGCCCTTGTCGACCGCTCCAGATGCGTCCCTCGGCGACTTCGCGCACTTTGGCGACTTCCATTTGTCGCCCGTGTGAGACGCGCGCGATGAATAAATCGTAGATGCTCTGCATTTGCGTGCGCATGCGTTCGCGGGTCGCGTCGTCCCAAGGCGTGAGCGGCGAGTTGAACGCAGCGCGCTCAGCGGCGCCCGGCGCCGGACTTGCGGGAAAGGTTTCGCTGTGGATTCCGAATTGCTCGAGCGCGGGCGCGATCACGATCTTACCGCCGAACACGCCGATCGAGCCGACGATGCTGGTGCGCTCGGCGAACACGCGCTGTCCGGCGCAAGCGATGTAATAGCCGCCGCTCGCCGCCATGTTGCCGACGGACACCACGACCGGCTTCTTCTTACGGAGCTCCATCATTTCATGCCAGATCAAGTCGCTGGCGAGCGGAGAACCGCCGGGCGAATCGATGCGCAAGACGACGCCTTTCACCGCGTCGTCGCCGCGCAGCCGGCGCAGCGTGCGGCCGAGGGCGCGCGCCGTGATGCCGCCCTTCTCGAACGCGCTACCGGGCTCCATGGTGATCGCGCCCTCCGCGGGCACCACGGCGATGTGCGGTTCAGTCGGGCTCGAGCTGCCCGAACCGGCCAAGATTCGCACGATTTCGGCGAGATCCAGACCGCCACCGTGCTGTGAGCGCGGCCCGAATTTCGCCTCGAGCGCGCTGACTTTGGCGGCCTTCAGCGCTGCATCACGCGCCTCGTTCTCGAAACCGATTTGATCGATCAAGCCGCGCTCGAGCGCTTCACCGGCGCTCCAGGGGCCGTGTTCGAGCGCGTCGACGAGTTTGTCGCTCTTGCGCGTCTCGTTGCTCTCGTCGAGCCAGGCTTGACGCATGTCGGCCAATGTTTCGGTCAGCGACTTGCGCGCGTTGTCGCTCGGACCGTCGCGCGTAAGCGGCTCGGCGCCGCTCTTGAACTTGCCCATCGCCAAAAAATCGACGCCGATTTTCAGGCGATCGAGGATGCCGTGCAGGTAGACCATCTGCGCGGCGATGCCGATCGTGGAAACGTCACCGGCCGGACTCAACCAGATCTGCGAGCAGCCGCGGGCAGTGACGAGGCTCGCCGAGTTGTTCAGCGTGTGCGCGTGACAGACGACCGGCTTCTTCTCGTCGCGCAGCGAGCCGAGCAGACGACCGAGCTCCTCGCTCTCCGAAAAATCGAAGCTCGCTTCGCCGAAACGCACGAAGAACCCGGCCACCTTGGTATCGGTCCTGGCGCGCTCGATGTCCCGCACGAGCCCGGTGAACGTTTGCGCGGCCGAACTGTGGAAGAGCGCGCCTGAGTCGGTGGTCTCCGGCGCGCCAGCGCTGAGATCCAGCTCGACGACGCGCTTTTCGTCGGCGCTCGGCGTGCTCGGCTTGTCGTCGTTGCTCGAGGTGTGGCGCGGACGCGCGCAGCCGATGAGAAGCAGCAAAAGCCCGAGCCGTAAGCGCCGTGTGTTCATCGCGCCCCCGGCAGATCGGTCGTGTCGATATCAGGTGGGGGTGAAGCGGGCGGGTGCGCGGGTGCTGCGGGCGCGGGCGTGGCCGGCGTTGGCGGTGCCGTCGCGCCGGCAGGCTGTGCGCTGCCGCCCTCACCCTGCGCGATGCGCGCGGCCGCGCGTGAGCCGTAGTCCGAGCTCGGGCCGGCTTGCTCGAGCAGCCTACGGTACAGCACGAGCGCGCCGTGGCGATCGCCCGCTTCCCATTTCTGATCGGCGGCGCCGAGCAGCGCGGGCAAATAACTCGGATTCTGGGCGAGCACGCGGTCGTACATCTTGGCGGCGGTAGCCGGATCGTGTCGCCGCCGCGCGACGTCGCCGAGACCGCCCAGCGCTTCGGTGTTGTTCGGTTGCTCGTTCAAGACCGAGGTGTAGAGCTGCTCCGCGCGTGCCAGGTCGCCTTGCTGCACCGCGCTCGCCGCTTGCGCGAGCCGAGTGCGGAAGTCCCCGGCGGGAGTTCCGCCGGCGGCCGGAGCCGCTGCGCCGGCCGCTGCGTGTGGCTCGTCGGCTGGCTGCGGGGAAGTGTCGAGCGCCGGCAACTTGGTGGGGTCCACGGCGGCGAGCTTATCGGCCGTGCCGACGCCGGCATCCGCCGTTTTCTGTGCACGCGCGAGGAAGGAACGAAGCTCCTCGAGGAGTGGGTGCGGCTTGCTGCGACCGTCGATCTTCTGGAACGCGGTTTGCGCCTCGTCGACCTTGCCAGCGCGCACGAGCGCGTACACCAGAGCGGCGCTGGCTCGCGCCGGCTCATGTTCTGCCGAGGCCGCCAGTCGCAGCCGATCGATCACCGACGCCCACGCCGGCGCGGCTTCCGCGAGATCGAGCGCGGCGAGAACGTAGGCATTTTCCGGGTCGCTGGCGTGGGCGCTGAGCGGCGCGAGCCACTCGCGCGCCTTGTCGCCGTCCCCGCTCAAGCGCAACACGTCGATGCGCGCGCGCAGCACGACCGCGTCTTCCGGCGCGATCGCGAAGGCGCGGTCGACGGCCGTGCGCGCCTTGCCGACGCGGCGGCCGAGCTCGCGATGCGTGGCCTGCACCAAGTCCGTCGAGTTCGGGTCGAGCAAGCGCAGCTTGAGCCACGACACATCGGCGGTCAGCGTTTCGAGTCGTGCGAGCGCCGTCAGCACGGCGGGATCTTTTTCCGCCAGGGCGCTGGCCTTGTCGAGCTCCTCTTTGGCGCCTTCGAAATCGCCTTCGTCGAGCAGGCGCGCACCGTTCGCGAGAAAACGCGCGACGCGTGAATCGCTCGGCTGCGCGCTGGCAGGGCTGCCGGGACTCGCACGAGACAAGTATTTGCGCCCGAGCGACGCACCGAGCAGGCTCGCTACCGCGACGAACACGACGCCCGCGATCCAGCGCGAGCGAGCGCGCCGCGGCGAGCCGTCCTCGGACAACGCGTCGAGATCGAGCTCGTCGTAGGAATTCATCGCCGCACGCGGGCGCGGCAGGGAGGCTGGCGCGAAGTCCGGCGCGGAAACGCGCGGCGGCCGTGGCGACACCGCCGCTTCGAGCGTCTTGTCGAAGGGTTCCTCGGGCGCCGGCGCAGCCGGCTCGGCGGCGGGCCAACCGAGCGGCTCAGTCGGTGGTTCGTCGTCTGCTCCGTTCGGTGCGTCAGGGGTCAGCAAAGTCGGCGCGGGTACGGAAAAAGCCGGAGGCGCTACGGGCGAATGCGCGGACGCCCGCACGGCCTGCGCGGCCGGTGTTCCTTGAGGCAGCGTGCTCAGGCCACCCTTGGGCTGCACGGCGGGCAACGTCGAGGACGGGATTGGACCGCGCGCGGGTGTAGGGGCGGCCGACGAGATGTCGGGAATGGTTTGAGAGGCCGGAGCGGGAGGCGTGCCCGCGGCGGGGCGAGGTGGCCGTGGTGGTGGCTCGGCTTGGTCCACGGGCAAGGTTGCGCTGAGCGGCGGCGCGAGTGACGGCGCGGCCACTGGCGCCGGTCGAGGTCCGCCGGGCTGTGCTGGCTTTTGCATCGGCGCCGCGCGAAATTGCGCGCTACCGGTGAGCGTGGGCGCGATGGCGCTTTGCGGCGGAGCCACGCCGTGTAGCGTGCGCTGCGAGCGCTCGATATTGGGTGCCGGCGCGGGCCCCGCTTGAAAAAATGGTTCGAGCTCGGCGATCGAGCCGAGCGGGCGAGCCGGCTGCTTGCCGCGCGACAAGAGATCGTTCGGACCGACTTTGCGATCGGCAATGCCGCGCTGCAGCTCACGCAGTGACGTGTATACGAGCTCGCGGCCCGACCCGGTGCGCACGACCCAACGCTCGGGCGCGACGTTGTCGCGGTTGCCCGGGAAAATCTTGAACTGAAACCCGCAGTTCGTACACTTGACCGTCGTGCCGCGTTCCGAGATCAGCGCGTCATCGAACTCGTACTCGGTACTGCAGCGGCTGCAACGAACGTCCATGGTACGGGGGGCCCGGGGGCCGCAGAAAACTTAGCATGGTCGCCCATTTGGATTTGAACTCTTTGCCCTCTGCTGCGCGTGTGCGCTCTTGCCGGAGCTTGTAATGGCTAGGTCAGCTGCTAGGCTTTGCGGCACTTGCTGACGCGGATTTTGGCAAATAGACCGAGGCCATGTCGATGAAACGACCCGTGCTGACGACATTTCTCGTGCTGGCCGCGGCGTTCACGGCGGGCTGCCCGGTCTACGATCACGAGAACGCCGGCTGCTTCGTGGACCAAGATTGTGCGACGGGATATTTCTGCGACGTGAATACCGGCAGCTGCGCCCTAGCCGGCTATCAGCAGCAGCCCACGTGTATCCGCCCCGCTGATTGTCTCGCGAGCCAGACGTGCACCGTCAGTGGTGTCTGCGCGGACGGCGATTGCTCCTTCCACGGCTCGCAGTGCGTTGCGGGCTATGTCTGCGCGCACTCCACCGGCGTTTGGGCGTGCGAGCTCGGCGGGGCGTCCGGTACCGGGGGTAGTAGCGGCAGCGCGGGCCAGTCAGGCACCGGCGGGCAATCGGGTACCGGCGGCGCTACCGCGGGTGAAGCCGGTGCTCTAGACGCGGACGCCGGGCCCTAACGCCACGGTTCGCGCGCAGCGCAGTTTATTTGACGACGCGCAGGTAGGGCGGCAGATCGCGCTTCGATTTGCTGGGCGGAGCGGCGTCGGCTTGTGGCGCTTGCTTGGCCGCTTGCTTGCGGGCGCGCGGCTTCTTCGCGGCCGGGACCGGTGTGGCCGCGGCTGCCGGCGCCGCGGCGAGCTTGCGGGCTTTCTTGGCCGCCTTCTTCGGCTTGGAGGCTTGCGTGGGCGCGGGCTCTGCGAGCGCCGTGGCCACTCGCAAATGGGCGGGCCTTTCCGGCGCGGGCTTGGCGGGCGCGGGCGCTTGAGCGGCGATCTCCGCGGGCACGTCGTCGGGCCACACCATGACGTGTCCGAGCTCGTCACGCAGGGCGTACACGGCGCTCCACGGAATCCTGCACAGATGTGGCGTGCGGTTGAAGCTCAACGTGCAAGAGAGGCCGTCGTCATCGACGTTCAGATCGGGAATGGGCACGGCCATGTTCAAGCCGACCTGCAGCACGAGCTCAGCCTGCTTCTTGAACCACGCGGGAACCTGCACATTTTGCCCGCGGGGATCGAGAAATACGTACACACTCGACTGCTTGAGCAGCTCGAGCGCCACGTCTTTTTTCGGCGGAAGCCGAATCGTCGAAGCCATCTGTCTCGGCATTCTTAGCGCCCTCCACGAGAAAAGGCCAGCTCCGCTCGTGACTCTCGATTCGGGCGAAAGCGGCTACTTTCACGGCGCTGCGGTCGCTTCAGTCCTCGGGGGTGTAGAGCCCCGCGAGTGAGCCGCGCGTTTCTGGACCGAGCTCGGAAAACGAGGCGCACGCGAGAGAACACACCGCGAGCGCGGCTGTTTTCAGTGTGACATGTTTGCCGGTCAAGAGCTCCACGAGCTGCTCGAGGCCGGGGTTGTGGCCGACGACGAGCACGCGCTCCGCGGCGCCGCCGAGCCGCGCGACAGCCTCGATGTAGCGCGGCGGTTCGGCCAAGTAGAGCTCGTCGAGCTCGTCGAGCGCCCCCGTGAAATCCAGCTGAACGGCCACGCGCCGCGCGGTTTCCTTGGCGCGAGCCGCGCTGGACGTGACGATCCGCTCCGGCTCGAGCCCGCGCTCGGCGATGATTTTGGCGATCTGCGTCGCGTCATGCCGACCGCGCGAGGTCAATTCGCGCTCGCGATCGCCGAGATCGCTCTCGCCGGCCTTGCCGTGTCGAAGGACGAGCAGCGTCGTCATGTGCGAACCCGAGCGGAGACGCTAAGCTAAATGATAGCTTGAGTCGAGCCATGACGCCCCGGATTCTGGTGGTGGAGGACGAGCCGGCGATCGCCGAATCGGTCGCGTACGCGCTCGGGCGCGACGGTTTCGCCGTGTCGGTCGCGCCGACGGTGCGGGAAGCGGAGCTCTGCGCGGCAGACGCGGATCTGGTCGTACTCGATCTGATGCTACCCGACGGCAGTGGCTTCGCGCTGATCGACAGGTGGCGCAAATCCTTGGGCATTCCGATCATCGTGCTCTCGAGCCGCGACGGTGAAGCGGACCGCGTGGCAGCGCTCGAGACCGGCGCGGACGACTATGTCACCAAGCCCTTTTCACCGCGTGAAGTCGTAGCGCGCGTGCGCGCAGTCTTGCGCCGCTCGGCGAACGACGCTGCGCCCGAGAGCCCGGGTTCGCTGTCGATCGCTGTCGACGCGACGACGCGCCGCGCGCACGTGGACGGCCACGCGCTCGAGCTCACGCGCGTCGAGTTCGACTTGCTCGCCTGCCTACTGGACGGGCCGGGCCGTGTCTTTACGCGCGCGGAGCTGATTGATCGCGTGTGGGGCAATGGTTTTGCGATCACCGACCGCACGATCGATTCGCACGTCAAGGCGCTACGCAAGAAGGTCGCTGAAGCAGGCGGCGATCCGGGGCTGATCGAAACCGTGCGCGGCGTCGGCTATCGCGTCACCGACGCTCCTTCACCCGCCAAAGAGTCGTGAGCCGTGCTCCGTCTGATCATCGTTGCGGCCGCTGCGATCGGGCTCATCCTGTTCGTGGCCTTCGTGGTGTCGCGCCTGCTCGGCACGCGCACGCGCGGCATGTCTATTCGCATGCAGATGTTCTTGGCGCTAGCCGTGATAGTCGGCGCGTTCGCGTTCGGCCTGGGCCTGATGGTGATCGACCGCATCGAGGCGCGTGCGGTGCACATCGCCTCGCAGGCGGCCGGCGACGAGGCCGACGCGCTCGCCGGCATGATGGCCGGTGAGCTCGATCGCTCGAACATCGGCATCGAAGAGCTCGGGCAGCGACTCGAGCGCGAGCGCGGTCGCGGCGCCGATCTGCGGTTGAGGCTGCTCGGGCGAGACGGGGCGCGCGTGTTCCCGGCGCAAGTGCCGCCCGAGGAGGACGGCATCGTCTCCGTCGATCGCGCGATCGTCGTGCGCGGCGTGACGGTGGGCGCCGTGCGCGTCGTCAAGCCGACCTTGATCATTCGCAGTTTGCTGGCGGATCTGGCGCCGACGGTGCTCGTGATAAGCCTCGTGCTCGGCGCGGCAGCGGCGCTCGCGGCCGCTTGGATGGGCCGCGCGATCGCCGCGCCCATCGAGGCGCTCAGCGATTTCGGGGAACGCCTCAGCGCCGGTGAGCGCAGCGCGCCCCAGCCAGTGGCTTTCGGACGCGAGGTGATGCGCCTGAATCGCGCGATCGACACCATGCGGCGCGAGCTCGAGGGGCGGCCGTTCGTGGAGACGTTTGCCTCGGATCTGTCGCACGAGCTCAAAAACCCAGTGGCCGCGATCCGCGCGAGCGCCGAAGTGCTGGAAGAGAGCGCGCTCGAAGAGCCGGCGGAAGCTCGCCGCTTCGTGGCCCGGATTCGCGAAGCCACGGCGCGCATCGAACGCTTGCTCGGCGAACTCTTGGGCCTCGCCCGCATCGAAGCACGTGGCGCCGAGTCGTTCGCTCCGGTGGCGCTCGACGAGGTTGCTCGGCGCGTGATCTCCGGGCTTTCGGAGAAAGCGCGCCGGGTCGAGCTCGAGGCGAGCGGACGCTCACAGGTGCGCGGAGACGAAACCTGGCTCGCTCGCGCGGTCACCAACCTGATCGACAACGCGCTGATGCACGCGGACGGGGCATCCCCGGTGCAAGTACGGCTCGAACGCGCTGCGGGCTTCGTCGTGCTCAGCGTCGTGAACGCCGGCTCCATTCCGAGCCATGTTCAGGAGCGGCTGTTCCGTCGTTTCGTGACCACGCGCGCGGACAAGGGAGGCACCGGGCTCGGCTTGGCTATCGTGCGCGCGGTCGCCGAAGCCCACGGCGGCAAGATCGAGCTTGGCGCCGCGGGTCCGCCGGAGGTGGTTTTCCGACTCAGCTTGCCGGACGCCCGCTAGCTCCTGAGTCCAGCGAGAACCGAAAAAAAGCCAATAGATCCCATGGGTTTAAGATGGAGCGCGGATCGGCCGTATGAGTCTCCACGAAACCTCCATACTTTCAGGGCCTTCGCTGTGGGAAAAACCCGAGCGCGCCGAGCTTAATCCCATGAAAAATCAGTCAGCAGAGCACACGGGTTCGAACGGCTCAGTCCTGCCTCGTCACGTGGCCATCATCATGGACGGCAACGGGCGCTGGGCCAAAGGGCGCGGCCTGGATCGCGCGGAAGGTCACGCCGAGGGCGCTCGCGCCGTGCGCGATGCGGTCGAGACCGCGACGCGCGTCGGTGTTCGCTATCTGACGTTGTACGCGTTCAGCGTTGCCAACTGGGCGCGCCCACGTCCGGAAGTGGAAGCCCTGATGCGGTTGCTCGTCGAGTTCGCGAAGCAGGAGCGGGCCGAGCTCCGCCAAAACGGCATTGCGGTCAACGTGATCGGCGCGCTCGAAGATCTGCCCACCTCGACGCGCCACGCGGTCGAAGATTTGGTCGAGTACACGCGTGACGGCGAGCGCATGACGCTGACGCTCGCTCTCTCGTACGGCGGTCGGCAGGACATCGTCGAAGCCGCGCGTTCACTCGCGGTTCGTGCGCGTGCCGGGCTGGTGCTACCAGAAGAGATCGACGAGGCGTTCTTCCATCGTCAAATGACGACGCACGATTTGCCCGACGTCGATCTCTTGATTCGGACCGGCGGTGAAACGCGCGTGAGCGATTTCTTGCTCTTCGAATCCGCCTACGCCGAGCTGGTATTTTTGCCGATCATGTGGCCCGATTTCCGGCCGCAAACGCTGACTGATGCCATCGCGGCCTACGGGCAGAAAGAGCGTCGGTTCGGCAAGACCTCCGACCAAGTGCGCTTCCCGAGCCAGGGATTCGACCCGGTCGACAGCGTGAGTTGAGAGAGATTCACAGGAAGGCGCGAAGGCGCGAAGACCGCGCTTCGTGGTACCCGAAGGGGTAGAGAGGGAGATTTGGGGTGCGCGCTGTGCGGCGTGGTGCGCGTGGAGATGGCGGTCAGCGGTGGGGCGCGACGAGGCGGACGAGCGTGCCGGCCGCTCAGTGCAGGGCGTTCGACAGCCAAGTCGGCGTGAAGCGAGCGAGTACGGCGATCGCGCCGATCAGGGCGGTGCACATCAGGCTCTTGGGATCGCGCAAGGCGAACTTGACCGGATCCTCCTGCATCTTTCCGCGGCCCGCCAGCAGCCAGATCCGTCCGAGCCAATACAGGAGCGCGGGTAGCACCAGCCACAGTAGTCCGGGCTCGCGGTAGCTCGCGCGCACGGCCGAGCTGTCGACGTAGAGCATGAAGACGAGCGCGGCGATGTAGCTGCTGGCCGTGCCCATGCCCGTCACCATCAGTAGATCGGCTTTGACGTAGCCGCGGTTTTTCACCTTGTCGTCGCTGGTCAAGGCGTGCAGCTCGACGAAGCGCTTCGCGAAGGCCAGGCTCGTGAACAAGAACATGGAAAAGCCGAGCAGCCAGGTGCTGACGCGCACGCCGGTCGCCATGCCGCCCGAAAGAATGCGGTGGGTATAGAGGCCGGCGAGTACGAGCACGTCGATCAAGAGCAGCCGCTTCAGATAGAGCGAGTAAGAGAGCGTTCCGACGAAGTACAAGCCGAGCATCGCCAGAAACGCGCTCGGCAACACCGCGCTGGCGAGCCCGAAGCCGAGCACGAGCAGACCCAGTACGAGTGGTGGTCCCAGCGCGACCGGCAGCGCGCCCGACGCAAATGGGCGCAGGCGTTTGGTCGTGTGCGCGCGGTCGGCTTCCAGATCGAGCAGATCGTTGAAAACGTAGCCGGCCGAGGCGCACAGTGAAAAGCTCAGAGCGGCGAGCAGCGCGCGCGTCAGCGCCGCCGCGCTCGGCAGGCCGGGCGCGAGCAGCACGGGCATGACGACGAGCGCGTTTTTTGCCCATTGGTGCAGCCGGAGCTCTTTGAGCAACGCGCGCAACATGTTCGGTCGGGGCGACGCGACGCTCACGTTCGACTCCGGCGGCATGGCCGGCGACTCTAGCGCGAAAGCGGCCGCGCGCGTCAGTACGTGAATGACACCGTATTGAGCGAGGGCACCTTGGCGCTCCAGGTAACGCCGCGAATGCGCTCTTTCAAGCACTCCGTGAGCTTCGGGATCTTCGGTGTCGTGGTCAGATCGATGCCGACGGCTTTGCCTCGCCAGACTGCGACCTTGAGCTTGAAGTGCGCGGTGCCCGGCTTGCACGGCTCATACAGGCTCGAGTCCGTGAGCGGCTTGCTCAGCTCTTCTTGATCGATGTTCATGCGCTCGGTGCCTTGCGCCGCCTTGATGGCGTCTTCGACCGACATGTTGTCGGTGAAGGCCGGCTCGGGGCCGCTGTCTTTTTTGGGTTTCGCAGCGGCTGGTTCTTCACTCGGCTTGTCCGCGGTGGGCTTGTCCGCTGGAGCCGGCGTGGGGGCCGGACTCTCGGGAGCTGGGCCCGCGGCGGGTTCTGTTGCCGCCGGCGCGCTCGGGGACTCTGCGGGCTGCCCGGGGCAGCCGCCGCACGAGATGAGCCAAAGACACGACGTGATGCTGAGTGCTGCTGCGTACGCCCTCATGACGATAGCCTATCACTGTCGCGGCATGAGCGCGACGGTCGCCAGCCAGCGTCGGAGGATCGCGCGGCCGACGTCGAGGTCCGGGATATGCGTCCACTCGTTGCGTTGGTGGGCTTGAGCTTGCGTGCCAGGGCCGAAATTCACGGCAGGTACGCCGCAAGCGGCAAATCGCGCCACGTCCGTCCAGGCTTGTTTCGGCTCGATCGCCTGCACGCCGGAGTCGGCCAGTGCGACGACCAGCGGGTGCTGGCGCAGGGGCGGCGCGGAGGGGGACACGTCGCTGAACTCGATATCTGCGTCGTTTCCGACCAGCGCGCGGACGTACGCCTGGGCGCCCTCGGCGCTGGTGTCCGGTGCAAAGCGGTGATTGAGATTGAGCTCGAACAGATCCGGGACCACGTTGCGGCCGCGGCCGCCGCTCGCCATGGTGGCGCTGATCACGCTGCGCCACTCGAGCTCGTCGATGCGATGCACGCGCGGCTCTTCACGGCCGAGTCGATCGAGCAAGCCTGACGCTTTGTGGATGGCGTTTTCGCCCTGCCAGGGCCGGGCGCTGTGCGCGGTGCGCCCGCGAAAACGCACGGTGGCGTGCAACGAGCCGCCGCAACCGAGCTGCAACTTGTTGTCGCTCGGCTCGAGCGCGACGGCCATGCTGACGCGCGACAGCTCGGGATCGCCGGCCAACACCGGCCCGAGCTCATTCTCGAGAAAAGGGCCCTCTTCACGCGCGTAGAACACCAGAGTCAGATCGAGCTCCGGGCGTGCATCGCTCTCGGCCAGGTCGAGCATCAAGGCGAGGCCGCTCTTCATGTCGGCGGCTCCGGGTCCGTACAGCTTGTCGCCTTCGATGCGGGGCGCGGCATCGTGTTCGGTGCGCACGACATCCAAGTGCCCGGCGAGCGCGACGTGCGGTCCGCCGAAGCCGCGCGTGAGCGGTACGACGATCGAGTCGCCGAAGCGGCGAATGGGCGCGGCGAGCGCGACGCGCGCCAGGCGTTCCGCCACGCGGTCGCACAGCTCGCGCTCTTCTCCGATCGGCGAGCGGATCTGGCACAGCCAGAGCAACGTTTCGGCGAGGTTCAGGCTAGCCATACGGGTTTCGTCGAGTCAGACGGCGACGTTGAAGTCGCGCAGCGCGGAATTGAGGCTGGTCTTGCGATCGGTGCTTTCTTTGCGCTGGCCGATGATCAGCGCGCACGCGATCTGGTACTCGCCGGCGGGGAAGCGCTTGGGGCGCATGCCGGGGATGACGACGCTGCGCGCGGGCACGCGGCCGCGATATTCGACGGGCTCGGGCCCGGTGACGTCGATGATCGCGGTCGAAGCCGTGAGCGCGACGCCCGCGCCGATCACGGCCTCGCGCTCCACCAGCATGCCCTCGACCACGATTGCGCGCGAACCGACGAAGCAGCCGTCCTCCACGATCACGGGTTGGGCGCCTGGTGGCTCGAGCACGCCGCCGATGCCGACCCCACCGGAGAGGTGACAGTCCTTGCCGATCTGCGCGCAAGAGCCGACCGTGGCCCAGGTGTCGACCATCGTGCCCGCGCCCACGTAGGCGCCGATGTTCACGTAGCCGGGCATGATGATCGCGCCTGGCTCGATGAATGACCCGTAGCGCACCGTGCCCGGCGGAACGACGCGCACGCCGAACTTGTCGAGGTTCTTCTTGAGCGGCACCTTGTCGTAGAACTCGAACGGTTCGAGGCTCATGCGCTGCATTTTGGCTACGGCGAAATAGAGCAGCACCGCTTGCTTCACCCAGGCGTGCGTCGTCCATTTTCCAGGCGCGTCCTGCGTGGCGACGCGCAATTTGCCGGTGTCGAGCTCTTCGATGGTGACTTCGACGGCGCGCCGGTGCGCGTCGTCCGCGAGCAGCGCGCGATCGGCGAAAGCCGCCTCAATCAACGGCCGCAGGTCCGATTCAGGCATGCGTTTCCATAGCGTAGCCGCCAAAAAACTCCAAGAGTAGGCTCGAATTTTCAGGCCGCCAGCTGAGCTCGCCGCTCGAAAGCTCGAGCGCCGACCGCATGCAGAGCAGCGTGGAGCGCAAGCTGTCGTCCTCAGCGGCCGCGCGTTTTGGGGGATCGGCGCGCACGAGCACGCTAAAGCCGTTGTCCCGCGCGGCCAGCTCGACGCGCAACGGCGCGGCGACCTGACGCGCCACGAGTTCGACGGCGGTGACCAGCAGGGCCGAGACGACGCGGGGACGGAGATCCGCTTCGAAGTCCGGTGCAGGCACTACGAGTTCGATCCGGCTTTGCCCCGTGCGTTGCTCGAGCGTCTGCACGCTCTGCTTCACGAGCTCAGCGACGAACGCGCGTAGCGGGCGCGCTGAAAGCGCTTCAATCAAGAGCTCGAGCAAGCCTCTCACGCGCTCGAGCTCTCGCGACAGCTCGCTCGCCTGCTGTTCGAGTGACAGCCTGGATCTTGCGCTGAGCGGGCGCCCAGCGGCCGTCGACAGTTCACGTTCGAGGCGATCGATACGTGAGGTGAGTGGTTCCGCGAGCCAGAGATCGGCGCCAGCCTCGGACAACGCCGGGGCTACCGCGGCGAGCAGCGTCAGGACGGCGTCGCGCAGCGGAGCGCAGCCGGCGGCGACGAGAGGCAACACAGAGCCGAGGGCCTTCGGCCCGACGCGCAGCGACTGTGAGAGTTCACCAAAATTTCTGAGCGCGCTCAACCCCTCGCGCAGCTTGCCGCGCGGCTCCGCGAGCGCGTCGATGTTCAACGTGCCAGTCACGACCGGGGGCTCCGGCCCCGCAAGCTAAACCAGCTCGGCGCCCGGGAAGTAGTAGGCGGTCTCGATCCGACCATTTTCGGGCGAATCGGAACCGTGCACGGCGTTCTCGCCGACGTTCGCGCCGAACAGTTTGCGGATCGTGCCGTCCACGGCCTTGGCCGGATCGGTGGCGCCAATCACCGTACGCCAGTGCTGCACGGCGTTCTCACGTTCGAGCGCGATCACGACGACCGGACTGCGGGTCATGAACGTACACAGCTCATCGAAGAAGGGGCGCTCGCGGTGAACGGCGTAGAAGCCCTCGGCCTCCCGCCGCGAGAGCTGGGCTTGACGCATCGCGATCACCTTGAAGCCCTCTTCCAAAACGCGCTGCAAAATCGCGCCTTGCTTTCGCTTTTCGACGGCGTCCGGTTTGATGATGCAGAGTGTGCGCTCGACGGCCATGGCCTTGCTCTTTCGGGTCGGTGGGAGGCGTTTCGG
>DASYCR010000722.1:0-5539 GCA_036500095.1 Polyangiaceae bacterium | reverse complement strand
TGCCCGAAATCGAGCGGCAACCCGGCCCAGCGCACGAGCGCAAAGGTGAGGCCCGCCACCAGGCCCGTGGAGAGGAGCGTAGCGACCAAAGCCAGCGCCGAGATGGCGAGCTTCTCCTCGCGCAAGTCGGCCAACCGGATCTGGAGCGCAGAGGCGAACAGCAGCGCGCCGAGCAGGCCGTGCAAAAATGTCTGATCGAAATCGATTCGCTCCAAAAGCGCGCTCGTGTCGTCTCGGAGCTGAACCCAGCCGAGTCGCTCGAGCAGGAGCAGCAATAGAGAGACAGCGAGCGCCATCGCCATCAGCGCAACGGACGCAGGCTGCTGGAGCCAGCGGTGATTGATGTACGCGAACACCGCCGCGAGCGTGAGCAGGATCGAAATGATCTCGAACGGGGACATCCGACGTCGAGCCCGAGGCTAGCTCAGCGCCGACGGCCGTGCGCGCTCGACCGCCGCTACGGGAGGAGCTCCATCCGAAAACGACAAAAACTAGAACGACAGCGGCAAATCGAGCTGCACCATTTTGTAGTCGGTAGGTGCCTTGGCGTTCGCGCTGCTCGCGAGGGGGCTATCGAGCGGCAGGGCAAGGGCGATGCCGGGGCGGAACCAGATCGAGTCGGAGAGCTTGAAGTGCAAGCGCGGGCCGATGGCGACGGTGCTGTCGTCGCGCAGGGTGTGGGTCGCGTCCTTGGAGACGGCCGCCGGCGTCGAGAGCCAGCGGCGGTGCCGCAACTCCGCGCCGATCGAAAGCTCCGGGATCAAGAAATAACCGAGGTGGAGGCCAGCCGTGAAGTTCGTGTTGTTGCGATCGATCGTGTCTGGGCCGCGCGCCTTCTGCAGGCGAAAGAGCGTGGCCTCGACTTGCGCCGTGAAGCCGCCGGAAATGTAGGCGAGATCCACGCCCGGCATGAGCGTGAAGTAGTCGACGGCGAACATGGCGTTGTCGAGCGCAGAGCGCGCGTTGGCGCCGTAGGGTGCTTCGGCGGCGGCCATGCCGGGCTCGGTTTTCGGATCGCCGCCTTTGCCGATGGGCAGCGTGAAGCCCAGGAACAAACCGAGTTTGAGCGACGGGTCGAGCTTGATGCCGTACAGCGCGCCGAGCACGGGATTGACGAAGACCTGCGCGTGGTGGGTCGGTTTGGGCGGCGCGTTCGACACGGCGCCGATGCGTCCGATCACGGCAAGCTCCGGAATGACTTTGTAGCTCCCGAGCAGCATGCTGGCGATCGTGGAGCCGCTCTCACCGTTGACTTTGTAGAAGCCGAAGGACGTATCGGAACGGATCACGTTGGCGGGTGCCACGCCGCGCAGCTGCCAAGGGAGTGAGTAGGGCGGGGGTTTGGGTTTGGCTGGTGCGGGAGCGGCGGATTCCGGCACGGGGTTCGTTTGAGCTCCGGCGCGTGACGCGATCACGACGCTTGCCACGAGCAACGTGCGAGACAAGCGACGAGCGACGATTGAAATATTTTTAGGCATGGGCAAGCGAACTCCAGTTTGAAAAGACGCACCGGTAGCGACCGACTCGGTGTAGACCCACCGGTCGGAGCTTCGTTGCCGACCGCGCGCGTGGTCGCCGCGCGCGGTCGACCGAGTTAGGCGTTCGCGCGAGCCAGGCTCGGCATGCGGCTCGCGAGGAAGCGCGTGCGCCGGTAGTACCACCAGGTGAGCGCGACGCAGACCACGTAGTAACCGAAGAACCAGAACAACGCGGTGGACGGTCCGCCGGTGGCCTTGATCGACGCGCCGAAACCGCGCGGAATGAAGTACCCGCCGACCGCGCCGATCGCCGAGCTCACGCCGAGCACGGCGGCCGTTTCACGACGCGCGGTCACCAGCGCCGCGGCTTTCTGCTCGGGAGCCGAACCCGCGCCGCGCAGCGCCTTCTCCCGGAAAATAACGGGGATCATGCGAAAGGTCGAGCCGTTGCCGATTCCGGTCGTGACGAACAAGAGCAGGAACATCACGAGGAAGCCGCGAAAGTCTTTGAGCTCCACGAAGTGCAGCACGCCCAAGGTGAGCAGAGCCATCGCGATGAAGTTCCAGAAGGTGACCCGCGCGCCGCCCAGACGATCGGCGATGAAACCGCCAAGAGGCCGCGCGAGCGAGCCGACCAGCGCGCCGAGGAAGGCGAGGTTCGCCGTCACGGCGGGAAACTGAGTCTTGATCAGCAGCGGAAATGCCGCGGAATAGCCCACGAACGAGCCGAAGGTCGCAACGTACAGGATGGACATGATGAAGGTGTGCTTCTGCCGCATCACCACCACCTGATCCTTGAAGTTCGATTTGGCCCCGGACAGGTTGTCCATGAAAGCAGCCGCGCCGATGCTCGCGACGACGATCGCCGGTAGCCACACCAGCCCCGCGTTGGCGAGATGTAGCCCGCCGCCAACGCCGGCTGCGATCACGATCGGCACGAACAGCTGCACGCTGCTCACGCCGATGTTGCCGCCCGCGGCGTTCAAGCCGAGCGCGAGGCCCTTCTTCTTGTCTGGATAAAAGAAGGAGATGTTGGCCATACTCGAGGCAAAATTGCCGCCGCCGAAGCCCGCGGTCGCGGCGGCCGCCAGCATCACTCCGAAGGGTGTATCCGGCCGATTGACGAGCAGGATCAACAGCGAGGCCGGAATCAACAGCAAGAGCGCGCTCACGATCGTCCAGTTGCGACCGCCGAAGCGCGGCACCGCGAACGTATAAGGGAAACGCAGAAGTGCTCCGACTAGGCCCGGCACCGCGACGAGCGTGAAGAGCTGATCGGTAGTGTAGTGAAAGCCCACTTTGGGCAAGCGCGGCGCGACCACGCTCCACATCATCCACACCGAAAAACCGATGTGCTCCGCGAGGATCGACCAGATCAGATTCCGGCGCGCGATCCGTTTGCCTTCTTTTTCCCAGAATATCTCGTCTTCGGGATTGAAATGTTCGATCCAGCGTGACATGAAAAACTCCTTTCGAAGGGCCTCGAAATGCACGGCGGCCCTGGCGAAGGCGGACCTTCGCTGAGCGGCGCCGTGCGCTCGCTCGAGCCTTGCTCTCGAGACAGCGCTCTCTGCCGATAGTGACGTCGAGCTTCATCTAGTTTCACGATCCGCGCGCGCTCGGTCAAGGCGCATTCGACGCGCAGAGCGTCGATCGCGAGCGCGCTCGGTGATCGTGAAACAGCGGCGAAACGCAGCGAGCGTTTTACGAAACGCTCCCTTCGCACACGCGACAGGCACGCTCGTTTCAGCCGCGCAAAAGACGAGAATGATGCAGGCACGAGGTCTGTGGCGGAGCCATCAAGCGAGGAATTGTTTCGGTTGGCCACGCGCCTTCGGGCCGCCGAAGACTCTCCGAAAACCGAAAGCGCGATTCCGCAAATCAAATGGTTTCCGCGCGCACGCCCTCCAATCAGCCGGAATATTGCGTGCGCTTTCGCACGCCGTCCCTGCGCAACGTCGCGGTGCGTGGCTCGTACATGCACAACGGCGTGTTCAACAATCTGCGCGACGTCGTCGCGTTCTACGCGACGCGCGCGACGGATCCCAAGCGCTGGTACAAGTCGGGCGTGAAATTCGAGGACGTGCCCGCGCTGCACCGCGAGCGCGTGAACGTCGCCTCGATCCCATACAATCGCCGCGAGGGCGACGTGCCCGCGCTGAGCGATCCGGAGATTGACGCTATCGTCGCCTTCCTGCAGACGCTCACGGACGCGCGCTATCAAGGCCGCTCGCCCTGAGTTTTCGGAGGCGCGCCGCGCTCATTCACGCCGCGTTCGCGCGCTAGGTGCCAATGTCGCCCGTTGTAGCCAAAGCTGGAACCTCGGCAAGAGCTGAGACAATTTGCAACACAGCTCGCGCTAACTCTCTACGCAAACCCTACTCGAACCTACCCACCTACCCAAGCAGTGCTCAGATCTCCGACTGCGAGTCTGGAGCTAGGTGCTAAGCTAGTAAGTTATGATCAGCGTGAGTCCGGCCGAGGACGCGATGAAGCAAGTGCTGCTGGTGGACGACGAGGCGGCGTTGCTGCGCGTGACCGCTCGCGTACTCGCGCGTGACGACTATCGGATCGTCTGCGCGAGGAGCGGAGAAGAAGCGACGGCTCAGCTGGCGTCGCAGCACTTCGACGTCGTGGTGAGCGACATCCACATGCCGGGCATGAACGGCCTGCAGCTCCTGCGCATGGCGCGCGATTTCGACGCGGACGTGCAGATCGTGCTGATCACGGGCAACCCCGACATCGGCTCGGCCGCCGCGGCCGTCGAATTCGGCGCGTTCCAATACCTGACCAAGCCGGTTGGTGGAGAGCATTTGGCGACCGTGGTGGAACTCGCCATCAACGCGAGTCGCGCAGCGCGCCTGAAACGCGAGTTCATCGAAATGTGCGGCAGCGGCACGTATCGCGTCGGCGATCGCGCCGGCATCGAGTCGGTGCTGGATCGCGCGCTCGCGTCGCTCTGGATGGCGTATCAGCCCATCGTCTCGGCGAAAACCCACGCCCTGTTCGCCTGTGAGGCGCTGATGCGTACCGAGGAGCGCGCGTTGCCGAACCCCGGGGCGGTGCTCGACGCAGCGCAACGGACCGAACGACTGCGCGAGCTCGGTCGTCAAGTGCGCGGTCGCGTGGCGGCGGATCTGCTGCAGACCGATCCCGGAGACGTGCTCTGCTTCGTCAACCTGTGCGCCGAGGATTTGCTGGATCCACAGCTGCTATCGCCGGAGTCGGCACTTTCCCGGCTGGCGACTCGTGTCGTGCTCGAGATCACCGAGCGGGCGAGCCTCAGCCAAATCGACGGCGTGCTCGAGCGCGTCGCGAGACTGCGCGGACTCGGCTATCGGATCGCGATCGACGATCTGGGCGCCGGCTACGCGGGTCTCTCCAGCTTCACGCAGCTCGATCCGGATTTCGTGAAGCTCGACATGTCGCTCATCCGCGATGTCCACGAGAGCACCACGAAGCGGCGCCTGATCAGCGCGATGGTCGAGCTCTGTCACGACATGAACAAGCTGATCGTCGCCGAGGGCGTCGAGACCCACGCCGAGCGGCTCGCGCTCGAGAGCTTGGGCTGTGATCTCCTGCAGGGCTACCTGTTCGCCAAGCCCGAGCGCGGCTTGGCGCCCGCGCTGCGCAGGTCGCCGGCGGCGTAGCAGGGGCTCCGGGTCGTGCCGCGCTGCCCGTTCGTCGCGAGCTACATCCAGAGGCATCCCGAGTACCAAGCGCTGGTAGCACAAGACGTCGGCTGACGGCCAACACGGCCGCCTTGCGGGTCGTATAATTTCTGGAGATCGGTTCGGCCTAGCGCGGCCATGGTGCTGAGCATCCCTCGCGGCGTCATGCCATAGTGCTCGCACTCGAATCATCGGGGAAGACAACCATGAACAAAATCTCACGTAGCGCGCTGGCTGTGCTGTTGACCTTCAGCGGGCTGCTGGTATTCGGGCCGACCGGGGCGGGCTGCGACAGCCCAACCGAGGTCAATGCCAGCTGTGGTAGCGCGGGTGGTCCGGACGGCGGGCTCGAGGGCGGCGGCGTCACGCCGAGCTCGGTCGTGATCTCGG
>DASYCR010000721.1:0-2233 GCA_036500095.1 Polyangiaceae bacterium | reverse complement strand
ACTCCCACGTGCACGTGATCGTGGTGATCGGCATTGTCGTCGGGCGTCAAATATTCGTGAAATAGGCCGCTATTGTGAAATGCGCTGGCGATCGCGTTGGTGGCCGGAGCGTCCGCCGCGAGCGCCGTGCCGAGGCCCTTGTGAAAATCGCGATCGACCTCGTAGTGCACGCCCAGCCGAGTGAAACCGTGCATGTCGATGGCGAGGCCGTACGCATGCAAGCTGACGCGGCCCTTGTTGCTCAGGCGATACACGTACGCTCCGGAGAAACGCACATCGCTCACGCCGAGCGTGCTCAGCTGGGGCGCCACCAAATCGAGCGCCAGAACCAGACGGCAATCGGCGATCAGCGGACCGTTCGCGCCGGTGTAAAAGCGAATCCCGCCAATGGGTCCAGCCACGACGACGGGCGTCTTCACGCCGAGCTCGTGGTCCAGCGAGTGGAACGGCACGCCGCGCTGCGCGAGCTCAGCAAGGCACGCCGCGCTGCCAGGTAACACGGAGCGCAGCTCGTTCCGCGTGCGCGGTCGCGGGACATCGCCCATTTTCGCGAACGCCGACGTGGGCGGCAGCGGCTCGCTCTTCGTCGCAACGGAGGCTGCATTGGTGCGCGTGGGAACCGGCGCGGACACCGCCCGATTCGCGGTCGCTCCGCTTGCCGGAACGGCGACGGGAGGCCACGCATAGTTTGCCGGCACTACCCAACCCCCGCCCGCCGCTTGGGGATAGCTCGCTTCAGGGGCTTCGTGCGCGCAGCCGGACAGCGCTGCGCCCGCTGAGAGCAAAGCGACAAGAAAGGCGGCCCGGGCAATCACGCGCGAAATTGTGGCAGGTGGGCGGGGTTCGGGGCCAACAATTGTGGCAGGCTGGCGGCTCGGAGTGCGCAAAATCAGGGCGATCTGCTGGCTATTTCAGGGCGTGTCCCCCCGGAAATCCCGCGTCCGACCGCGAGCTCTGTTTTCGAGCTGACCTTCCCCGCCCGAGCTACATGTCATGGACCGTGGCGCTGGCGCTGATCAGCGGGGCGCTCGGCGTGGTTCGCCCACGCCGGCAGGCGTTCAGCGTCCGAGCTTGCTCACCAAGTTCGCCGCGTCGTCGCGATCGATCTCGAGCGCTTCGGCGGTCTCGAGAATCAGCTCGCGCTCGCTCGTGCGGATGATGCCGTCGGCCGCCGTCACCTGAATCGCCAGCGCTAGCGCGACGCGGCGCGCGCCCGCTTCCGGCAAGCGGGCCTTCACGCTGGCCAGCCGCGCCTCACGGCCCTCGCGCTCCAACGCCAGGCTTGCCTCGCTGATCAGGGCATCGAGGCGGGCGAGCGCGATACGCCCGTCCGTGAGTGACTCGACGCTCTTCGAGAAATGCGCGCGCTCGATGTCACTGAAGTCCCCGTCCGCGGAGGCGGCCAAGAACATGATCTCGACCAATGCTTCGAGCTTCGCGTCACCCAGCGCCCGCACTTCGTTGCTGATCCCGCTCATCGGTCCTAGACTATCTCGGCTCGAGCCGAGCGCCTACTGCGGGGCTGGCCACGGTTTCCCGACGAATCAAGCGCTGCTGCCGCGGTCCGCTTCGTCGATCAGAAACGGGCCGTGCGTTAGTTGGCGAACGACCTCGGTCGCATAGCTTCCGGAAGGAAGAGAAAATTCGACCAGGAGCCGACCGACGCCCGCCCAGCTGAGCGAAAGATCCTCGATTTTCGCGACCAGATCGCGGCGCGTGCCGGGTGCGAGGCGGCCGAGCTTGTCCAAAGCATCCGCGCTCAGGCCGAGCTCCTCGATGATGCTGAGCTCGAGCGCGGCCGCCGCAAGGGTTGCGGGGCGCGCTTTCGGACCGAAGATGGGCCCGGTCAGGTGAATGTCGCCGCTCAGCAGACGCGGCCCTTCGCGTTCCGGATCCTCGACCGTGAACATGGCGCCCGCGCCGTCGAGGCGCACTACTTCGCCGGCGATCAAATGGTCGAGCCCGAGCGCGCGGCGCGCGGAGAAATAGCGATTGAAGACCTCGGCCTGGATCACACTTGGATAGAGCTTGCTGAGAAAGCGCGGCATGCCATGGACCTTGCCGCCTTCGCGCAGCCAGTCGATCGCTTGACGCAACCCGTCGCCCCGCCGACCGAAGCGCTGCCCTCCGAAGTAGTTGAAGAGCCCGCGCGTCTGCAGAAGATCCGCGATCGCAGAGGCTGTCTCGAGCGCGCCCGTGTCCTGCGTGTCGAGCGTGATGCGGAAGCGGTTGC
>DASYCR010000720.1:0-1907 GCA_036500095.1 Polyangiaceae bacterium | reverse complement strand
GAACGACGCGCTCACGAAACCCCAGCTCGGCCCGCCCAACACGCCGAGCTGACCGCTCGGGTACGCCCGCGCGTTGGGCTCGAGCGAGAGCCCGGCTCCGAGCCAGCCGATCAGTCGATGTTCGACGGCTCCGCGCGCCTGCGTTGCTCGGGGTTTGCTGATCGGCGCGCGCGCGTTGGGCGGCGTGCCTTTCGGCTCGGGCCGTTTCGTGGGCATAGGCTCCGCTGGCGCGGGCTTGGCTTCGGGTTCGGCCGCCGTGTGCGTGAAGTTTCGCACGGCCTCGGGCAGATCGCTCGGTTCGTTGCTCGCTTCCTGAACCATCGCCGCGCGCAGGGTCTCGACCGCGCGCACGGCGAGCACTTCTGCGTTCACAGCGGAGCTCTGAGTGTCGACGCTCTCGGTGATGGGCGTATGCGCGGCTGGGCCGAACGCGTGGATCAGAATCACCGGACCGAGTTGCTCGAAGGCGAGCACGCCGTACACGCCGGGGTCAGGTTTGTACTCGCTCGGGTCGCTGCTCTTGCGCTCGCGCAGCTCGGCTTGCAGTCCGGCCGCCGACAGCTCGCCGCGCACGCGAATCAAGGCGTCGCTCAACACGGGCATCGGCTTCGGATCCGTGATCACCACCACGCGCGGTAGCTCGCCTGAATCCGCGCGTGCTGCGCGCGCCCAAGGCAACAGAGCTCCCCAGCACAGCAGGTACGACAGCCAACGAATCGCCGAGCGAAGCCGATCAGTGTTCGTCGAGGATCGCACGGGCGGTCTGAGCGTAGGCGCCTCCCGGGAAGCGATCCAGATACTCGCGCGCTTGCTGCGTTGCGCCGGATTTTCCGCGCAGACGTTCGAGCAGGCTCAAGCGACGACCGAGGGCCTCGGCCGCGTATACGCCGCCCGGCGCCTCGTTGCTGTACGTGCTGAGCCACTTGAGCGCGGCTGCCAGGTTGCCCTGATCTTCGTAGATGCGTCCGAGGAAAAAGCTGCTGGGTTGAGCGAGCGTCGAGCGGGCAAAGCGCTCGCGCAGCGCGGACCAGGCGCGCAGCGAAAGATCCGCGCGGCCCGTGTAGTGCGCCGCTTGCGCGAACGCCTTGAGATCCGCTGGACCGCGCGTCACGAGCGCTTGCTCGACCCCCAACGCTTCCGCGAGGCTGACGACCTCCGCGAAGGAGCCCTTGGCGACGAGCGTGTCCCAGCTCACCGGCAAGTTGGCGGCGGCAGCGCGTGACGCGGTGACCGCGAGCGATTTGGGCGCGGCGACCGCGCTCACGCGAACCGAGTCGAGCGGCGCGTCGGCGACGGCTGGAGCGCGTGCCGCGGCGGCGAGCGGCGCAGGGGCCTCCGGCGCGGGCAGACTGAAGCTCTCGCCCGCCTTGAGCGCGCGCACGGTGCCGTCCGGCGCGAGCACGCACACAGCGCCCTTCTTCATGCTGATCGACAAGCGCGCGGGCGTCGGATCCCAGCTCAAGTCGAACTCAGTGCCGATCACTCGCACCTCGTACGGGCCGGCGAAGAAGCTCCAGTTGGTGTCGTCCGCGTGATGCACCGAGACTTGCAGGGCGCCTTTGATCAGGCGTGCGTGTGCCGCGTGGCGCCCAGCGATCTCGACGCTGAATGACGTGTCGGGCAAAGCGACGAGCCGGCTCTGGTCGGAGAAGTCCGCTTCGCCGCCGTGGTCGTGCGTGGCGAGCAAGCCGTGCTCGTTTTGCAAGCCCTGGAGCGTGTAGCTGAGCCCGTTGTGGGCGCGTGCGAGCAGTAAGGCGGCGGCGGCCGCGCCGAGCACCAGGCCCATGCCGGCGGCGCGCAGTCGCCAACCGAAACGCGGCTCGGCGGCGACCGGATTCGCGAGCTCGACGCGCCGCCAGGAGACGCGCGCGTCGCTCGCCAGGCGCTCCGCCGCGTGCTCGTCGCAC
>DASYCR010000719.1:0-2121 GCA_036500095.1 Polyangiaceae bacterium | reverse complement strand
CGGCGCTCGCGCTCGCCGCGCGCCACGCGCAAGTCCTGGTCGGCGGCGGCGGGGATGGCCTGGCCGCGCGCGAGCTCCTGAAGTGGCCGGACGTCGGCTCGATCACCCTGGTCGACCTCGACGCCGAGGTCACGAACCTGGCGCGCAATAGTCCCGAACTCTCCGCGCTCAATCGCCACGCGCTCGCGGATCCGCGCGTACACGTCTTGAACCAGGACGCGCTGCGCTTCCTCGAAGAGAGCGAGCGGCTCTTCGACGTCGAGCTCTTCGATTTCCCCGACCCGAGCAACTACGCGGTGGGCAAGCTCTACTCGACCGCCTTCTATCGCGCAGCGCGCGCCCGCCTCTCACCCGGCGGGGTGATGGTCGTGCAAGCAACCTCGCCGCTCTTCGCGCGCGCCGCCTTCTGGTGCGTCGCGAGCACGCTGGAAGCCGTCGGTCTGCACACCTTGCCGTATCACGTGTACATCCCGAGCTTCGGCGAGTGGGGCTTCGTGCTCGCCGCGGAGAGCCCGCTCCGAGCGCCCGAACGCGTCACGGTAAACGCCGACACCCTGCGCGGCGCGCGGCTCGCCGCTCTCTTCGAGCTACCGCCGGATATGCAGCGCGTAGCGACCGAGCCGAATCGGCTGAACAATCAGGCGCTGGTCGGCTACTACTTGCAGGATTGGGGACGGTTCAACTGACGCCGTGCTCGCCTACGGCGCGCAGCCCGGCATGGCGCAGATCATCCCGCCGTCGCTGGGCGCGCAGAAACTGCTGTAACACTGTTCATTGAGCTCACACGCTTCGCCGATGGCCTTGCGCGGTTTGCAGATGTTGTTGACGCAGATGAGACCCGCCGCGCACGGTGCCGAGATACCGACCTTCTGCTCCGTATCGGCCGCGCAGGCCTGATCTCCCGACGGCGAGCCCACGCATTGCCCGGTCGGACTCGGGTCCAACAGAGTTAGCTCCGCCGTGCAGTAATCACCCTTCGGACACTCGCTCGGAAACGCGAGTTTGCACGGCGTCGAGACGGCTTTTTCGGCGACGCAGCTCGCCGCGCTAAGTAACGGCACTCCACTGAACTCGCAAGACAACCCGCTGTTACACAAAAGCCCGTTCGCATAGCAGGTCTGCCCGCTATTGAGCGTGAACACGTCCGCGAGCCGCTGGCACTTCTGGCCAAGACAAAACCCGCCGGGAACGCACTGCGAATTGGCCCGCGAGCAGTCAGCGCCGAGCGCGATGTATGCCTGACATGTGCCGGCCCCCGTGCCCGCGTCGGCATCCGCGACCTCGCAGTAGAGACCCTTCGTCGGATCGCACGGCAGACTGCTCGAGCAGTTGTCGTTCAGCTGCGGGTAGGTCGCGCAAACGCCCGGGCAACCCTCGAGCTTGCAGTACGTGCCGATCTGACACTCGTAGGAGTTGTTGCACTCATCGCCGCTCTTGCCGGCTCCGACGACCGCGCTCTTGCAGCCTTCGATCATCGCGCCCACGTCGTCGCAGGTCGGGGGCGACGCTTGGGACGCTGCTGTCAGCTGGGCGACGCAAGCCGCGGCCTTGACGGGATCGTAGTTCAAATGCCCGGCCGTGACCGAAGATTGAACGACCGCTGTGGTCGTGTCGGTCAGCGTCTTGGTGAAGAGGTCCGTGCAGTCCTCATCGTGGATGATGAACTCGAGTCCCGACGAGTAGCAGGCCTTCAAATCCGCGCACAGCGCGCCGGCGAGGGTTGACGCCAAGCCGCTGAGTGGAATGCCTGCGCTGCCCGCCGTGCCCGCGTTGCCCGCGCCGGCACCGGCGCTGCCCGCAACGCCACCGCTGCCGCTCACGCTCGCATCCGGCGGACCGCCCTTCTGTAGACTGTCGAAGTCGAGCAGAAAGGAACACGAGGCGACGCAGAGCGCCGGAAGGATCGACAATGGCACAAGCAAGCGGCGCATGAGGGGCTCAGTCCGAATCCAACTGAGGCTATCACGACGCCGCTTTACCGCGCGAGAGGTGAAGCGCGCGGGGGGTGAAGCTGGCGCGCTAGTTCTCGCGGTGGCTCAGGGCTTTTTCGGCGGAACGGCCGCTGGTTTTGCGGCCACTGGGGGCGCGGGTTTCGCAGGTGCAGCGACGACGGGTTTGCCC
>DASYCR010000718.1:0-7485 GCA_036500095.1 Polyangiaceae bacterium | reverse complement strand
CTTGCTCGAGCTCCGTCTGCTCTGCGGTGAGCCGCGTGTAGCGCGTCTGCTGTGTGAGCGACGGCAACTCGGTCAGCACCTCTTCTTTTCGCCGGCGCATCATCACCGGCGCAATCCGCTCGCGGAGTCCGGATAGATTTTTGTAGCCGACGATCCGGCCGCGATCGTTTTGCCGAGCGAAGGCAAGATTGAATTTCCAAAGCGGGCCGAGAACGCCAGGCTCGATGAGCTGGAGCAGAGAGTACAGATCGTCGAGGCGGTTCTCGACCGGCGTACCCGTCAAGACGAACGTGAAGCGCGACGGGATCGCCCGCAACGTCGCCGCGGTCTTGGTGCGAAAATTCTTTGCGCGTTGAGCCTCGTCGAATACGACGACGTCGGCGTCCAGGCTTCGGAGCTGCGCGAGCTCGTGCCAGGTCAGCTCATAGTTCAAGATCTTGTACGGTGCGTCGGACTCGAAGGCGGTGCGCCGCTCTGGCCGACCCCCACTGACGACGACCGCGCGCTCGCCCGCGAAGCGTTCGATCTCGCGCTGCCACTGGTGCTTGAGCGACGCGCAGGTGACGATCAGCACCCGCGCCGCCTCGCCCCTCGCCCGCAACAGCTCGCACGCAGCGATCGCCTGAACCGTCTTACCGAGACCCATGTCGTCCGCGAGCAGCGCCCGCCCGGCCGCCACCAGATGAGCCGCACCTTCCTCCTGATAAGGGAACAGCGGGTGCGCGAGCATGTCGAAACGCAGTCGACCAGCCCGCAACGCCGCTTCGATCGCGGCGCGCCGAGCAGCGATCGTGCTTCGCTCTTTGCCAAGCGCGGCTACGCGAAGCGCCGCGTGCACCACCCGCAAATCGCCCCGGAAACCGGCATTGAGCGGAGCTGCGTCCTCGAGCGCGACGTGGCTTCGCGCCGCGTCGCGAACAAGTCCGAGCCGGGCTCGGTGCCGCGCTGTCCACGGACCGGCTTCGACGAGGCCAAGCGCTCCGACTGCCGACACCGTCAAGGTCGGCGTCCGCGGCTCTTGCCCTAATCTCGTGAACGCGCGGCGGAGCTCGGGAACCTTTGCGATTGCGCGTCGTACGGCTTCGATGTGCTTGCACGTGCCGAGATCGTTGTTGAGGAAATCGGGACACTGGCAAGCGTCGTGCGTCCCGCTCGCGTCAACGACGTCGACGAGCCAAGCTTCACCGCTCGCGCCGGTCTTGCCTACTACGCGATAGGCGCCATCGACGCGCCCATCGAGCGGCGTGACCGAGTACGCTTCGCCGTGAGCGCGATACACGCGCATGGCGATCTCGAAGCGACGCACCTCATCTTCGTCATCGTAGTCGAGACAATCTGGCTGCTCGTGACGAACCAGCGCCAAGCGGAAGGACTTCACCCATCGCTTGATGCCCTTGAGGGAACTTGGGATCAAGATGGAAGCGGGCCATCCCGAGAAACTGGTCCAGCACGACGCTAGAATGCGCTACACTCGCGCCTACGATCATGAAGCACGAAGCCCTCCTCGATCGGATCTCGATTGACCCCGGTATTTGCCATGGAAAGCCGTGCATCCGTGGTCACCGTATCTGGGTGTCGTTGATCCTGGATCTATTGGCGGACAAGCTTTCAGCGTCGGACATCCTCGAGCAATATCCGCAGCTCGTCGAGGACGACCTTCGCGCTTGCGTTGCCTACGCCGCAGAAATGACTCGCGAGCGGATCGTGGATCCAGGACGGCGCGGAGCTGCGTGAAGTTCAAGCTCGATGAGAATTTCGGCACGCGCGGGTTGGCGAAGCTTTCGAGCTTTGGGTACGATGCTCCACTGGGTAGTAGGTGAGCGCCTTGGCAAAGTCGACGAGCACGCCGGTCACCTGACGGCTCGCGGTCCGTCCGATGGTCGCGTCCTCCATCTCCGCGAGCTCGAGGTCGATGCCCGCCCCGTCGATACCCACGGCGCGAAGGACCTCAGCTAACTCGCCGCGAAATCGGTCGATGATCGTGCCGACTGGGGCAGCGGGGACGAGAACCGGCAGGAAGGTTCGCTCGCAAATGGCTGGCAGGACGACCTGATTGGCTGATGTGGAAGATCCGGACCTCCGGCGGCAAACCCTCGGCATGATGACCGAGATTCGGTTCAGCCCTGAGACGGATACACGCCTCTGCAATCAGCATACGATAACGGGGCACCTGCATCGGCCCGAACCGCACACGAGTCGCGCGAAGGATGCCCCGAATGTCTGCCTTCGCGGCGTCGCTGAGAACCAGGCGCACGGCTCACCGCCGGGTCGCGTCGGATTCGCAGTCGTCCATGAAAGCGTCGAACTCAGCGTCCGATTCGAGCGAAGGGCCATGGACGCGCATCGACTCGACCCCCTGTTCCCAAGCGGCACGTAGCAATGCTGCGCGGTCGGCGTCCACTCCATCGCGTTGTTGCAGCGCTTCAACCGCAGCCGCGAGCGCGTCGCTGACGGAGCCGAAGCGACCGGAAGCAACCTGCGCCTCGACGAAATGAGCGGCTTCGTTCGACAGCACGATGTGGTCAATCTTCGTCACTGCGGGCCTTGCTGATCGTCTCAACTATTCTGACAGAAGATCGGCTTCAGAACAACGGCGTCAGGATGAGGATGGAACCGGGCGGGCATCGTCCGCGCGGTTTTCTTGTGATCGCTTGCCCACTCAGCGAAGGCGCTCCACCGTGACGCCACGAGCGAATCGGGCGAGCTCGCGGAGGTCGTGCTCTTCGCCTGTGACCACGAGGTCACCGCGCAACGCGGCCGACGCGATCACGGTCGCGTCGATCGCATTGGATCCAGCGGTCTTGGCGAGGAGTTCGCCGGCATGCTCGGCGAGCTCTGGCGTCAACGCTTCGAGAGTGCCGCTTTCCAGCAGCGCGCGGTTCGTGCCCCGCCACCATTCGGCAACGACCGCGGCCGGGATGGTGATGGATGCTCGCGACAACCGGCAAGCCCTCAGCAACGCGAGAGCGCCCACGTGCCGTCGCTCGAGTGCAATCAGCATTCCGGTGTCGAAGGTCACCCCGCGCTTTGCTCGGGCAATATTGGCGCTTGGCTTCGGCCTTCGACTCACACGGCACCGAGCTTTTTCAGCCAGCGTTGCACTTCGCGCTCGGGGATCTCGACCCCAGCACCAAGCGCCTCGAGCGCCCGGTCCCGAGCGTCCTGGCGCGCTGCTTCTTGGACGAGTTCACTCAGGACTGCTGATGCGCTCCGTTTGAAGAGCTTCGCCCGTCGGCTCAAGTATTCGGCCGCGTGCTCGTCCAGCGAATAACTCCCCTTGCGAACGGCCATGGTATTACCTCCGAGTGCGAAGTATTCCTACCACACGTTGCTACCAAGGGCCAACGCGCGCAGCCGCATGTCTGCCCTCGCCGCCAAAGCCCCCGACCAGGTCTTTTCGCGACCAGCTTCTTTCGAGCCCCCCAGAAAGCCTAGCCGCCCGCCATCTTCGCGACTTCCGCCGCAAAGTCGTCGCCGGTCGGCTTCTCGATCCCCTCGCCGCGCTCGAAGCGCACGAAGCGGTTGAACGTGACGTCCGTGCCGAGCTCTTTCGCGAGCGCGGCGCGTACCGCGTCCACGGTCTTGTCGGTGTCGAGCACGCTTTGTTGTTCGAGCAGACAGATTTCCTTGAGCCACTTGGCGAGCTTGCCCTCGATGATTTTGGGGCGTGCTTGCTCGGGCGGGGGTTTGGCTTCTTCGGCCATTTGAGCGGCGAAGATTTCTTTTTGTTTGGTGGTGGCGTCGGCGGGGACTTCGCTCGCTTTGAGGTAGGCGGGCGCCATCGCGGCGATTTGCATCGCGCTGTCGTCGATGAATTTTTCGAAGGCGGGCGCCTTGGCGGCCGCGTCGGTGCCGGTGCGGACGGCGAGCAGGACGCCGATTTTGCCGCCCATGTGCACGTAGGAGTGCACGCGACCCGAGCCGTCGATGCTGAGGCGCTCCCAGCGACGCACGGTGATGTTCTCACCGAGCTTGCCGACGAGGGCCGCGCGGTTTTCTTCCACCGTGCCGCTGCCGCCAGGGAACGGTTGCGCGCCGAGGTCCGCGCCGCTCTTGGCGCCGAGCGCGGCTTCCGCGACCTTGTCCGCGAACGCGAGGAAGTCCGCGTTGCGCGCGGCGAAATCCGTCTGGATGTTGACCTCGGTGATCACGCCGCTATGGCCGTCCGCCGAGACGCGCGTGACGACCACGCCCTCGGCGGCGACGGCGCCCGCGCGCTTGGCGCTCTTGGCGAGGCCCTTCTTGAGGATGGCTTCGACGGCTTTTTCCATGTCGCCGGCCGACTCCATCAGCGCAGCGCGGCAATCATTCAGGCCCGCTTGCGTGCGATCGCGGAGCTCCTTGACCTGTTGCATACTGACTTGCGACATCTTGTCCTCGTTTGGGTTGGGGCCCCAAACCCTGGGGGTGGGGCCCCGCTGAATTCACTTCAGCGGGCGCGGGGGCAGAGCCCCCGATGACTAATTCCCAGCGTCGCGGCCGCCGCGGGGCGCGTAGATGACCTGGGCGTCGTTACCGGGGCGGCCACCGGACTGCTGCTGTCCGCCGCTTTCACGATCGCGCGCTTGCTGGTATTCGCGACGGCGGGCTGCGCCGTACACGCAAGCGTCGGCGATCGCGCCGGTGATCAGCCGCACGGAGCGGATAGCGTCGTCGTTACCCGGGATGATGTAGTCGACCTGATCCGGATCGCAGTTGGTGTCCGTGATGGCCACGATTGGCACCTTGAGCTTGCGCGCCTCTTGCACGGCGATCTGCTCTTGCGCCGGATCGATGATGAACACGGCTTGCGGCACGGTGCCCATGCCCTTCAGGCCGCCGATGTATTTCTCGAGCCGCGCGCGCTCTTTCTCGAGCTGCACGGTCTCCTTCTTGGGCAGCTGCTCGTAGGTGCCGTCCTCGCGCATGCGCTCGAGTGAACGCAGGCGATCGAGGCCGCCCTTGATGGTGCGGAAATTCGTGAGCGTGCCACCGAGCCAGCGGTTCGTGACGTAGAACATGCTCGCGCGCCGCACTTCTTCCTTCACGATGTCCTGCGCTTGGCGCTTGGTGCCGACGAACAGCACGCTGCCACCGCGCGCGACCGTGTCGCTCACGAAGTCGAACGCGCGCTTGAACATGCGCGCGGTCTGATCGAGATCCACGATGTGCACGCCGCTGCGCGCGCCGTAGATGTACTGGCGCATCTTCGGGTTCCAGCGCTTGGTCTGGTGACCGAAGTGCACGCCGGCCTCGAAGAGGTCGCGGACACTGAGGGGCTGCGCCGGGTCGCGCAGCTTGTTCTTCATTTCGCCGCTCGACTCGAAGGTCGGGGCAGCTTCCGGGGCGGGCGCGGGTGCACCCATTGCAATATCGGCCATCACACTTGCTCCTTTTCGGTTTTTCCTCCGTCCCTCCTCCGAGCCAACCCCAAGAAAATTTCCTGGAGCACCGGACTCGATCGGTCGCGTATCGGGACGTGTGGTTTTGGGTAATCCTTGCCGGGATGGCGAAGGGGCGCGGAACCTACGGCAAGGCCGCGGCTAGTGCAAGGTCGCGCGACTCAAAGGCCGGAAGCGGGCAGCACGAACTTGGATTCGCTCGGTTTTTGCGGTCGATTCGAGACCTGCGGCGCTGGTGGAGCGGGCTTTTTGGGTAGCGTGGCTGCCAGGAACGGCCCGGGCGGTGGAGCGGACGGAGCTTGGCGAACTGGCTTCGGCGGAGCTGCGGGAGGTACGGGGTCCGCTGAACGAACTGGCGCGACCGAAGGAACTTCTGCGGGAGATGACTCGGCGACGGGCTCGGGCGTTGCCGGCGGCTCCGGCAACGCGGATGGCGACGGCAGTTCGACTTGGGTCGCAACCACTTGCCTGCTCGTGACCGCTGCGCTCGTCGACGGAGTCGGCCTGCGCAACGCAAAGAAAGCAATGGCGGCAACGAACAGCACGGCCGCAGCTGCTGCGGCGATCGCGGCAGCGATCACGACCGTGTTCTCCCGACGTACGGGCTGAGCCGTCGGGCGCGTCTCGACCACCGGCGGTGGCGTCAGATTCTGCAGCGGCTCGACTAACGGCACGCGCGTGCGCGTTGGGCCGGCATCCTGCGGCGGCACGACGATGCCCGTCAGGATCTCCGTCCGTTCGACGCGCTCCGGACCCGTGTGCAGCATGGGCTGCGTGACCGCGCTCGACGTGCCTTGTCGCGAGCTGACGCCGAGCGGCGCGGTCGTGCTCGCGCCGATCTGCGTCGTGTGCGCGCCGAAGACGGGCGCGTCAATCACGGTCGGCTGCGTCGAGCCGGTCTCGTCCGCGGTGTTCAAGGTGAGCGTGATCTGAGCGGTGGTGGTGTCGTCCTTCATCACCAGCGTCGAGCGGCGCGACGGACTGTCCGCGCGGGTTTCGAGCTCGCGCTCGGGTGAGCTCGGCACCGGCCGCGCCGCGGTTTGCGCGGAGTAAAAGGCTTGCCCGGTCGGTGCGTCCGTAGCCGGCGCAGAAGCGCGACCCGCCAGAAAGGCGCGTAGCGACACGGCCACCGTCGCCGCGCGCGCGGGGCGTTCGCGATGATCCTTCGCGAGCATGCCCGCCACGATCTCGTCGAGCTCCGGCGCGATGCCGAGGGCCATACTCGACAAACGCGGCGCTTGGCGCGCGAGGTGCGCGAGCAAGAGCTCGTTCGAGTCACGCGCGTCGTCGAACGGGCCGGCTCCGGCCAGCATCTCGAACAAGATCAAGCCGCTCGCATACACGTCCGAGCGGCCGTCGACCGAATCGCCGCGGGCTTGCTCGGGCGACATGTAGCGCGGCGTGCCGACGGCGAGGCCGCGCGCGGTGATCACGCTGGACGCGTCGGCCATCTTGGCCACGCCGAAATCCAGCAGTTTTACCGTGCCGTCACGCAAGAGGAAGATGTTCGGCGGCTTCACGTCGCGGTGCACGACGCCGATGTCGTGCGCGGCGCTCAAGCCGTCCAATACCGAAGCCGCGACGTGAATGGCATCCGGCACCGCCAAGCGACGCGCGCGCTTCAGGCGCGCCCCGAGCGTTTCGCCGTCGAGGCGCTCCATGACGTAGAACGGCACGCCGTTACCGGAGGTGCCCGCGTCGGTCACGTTCACGATGTTCGGGTGTTGCAGGCGCGCGAGCGCGCGCCACTCGTTGCGCATGCGGGCGACGAGGTCGTCGCGCCGCGCGAGCTCGCGCAGCAGCGCCTTGAGCACGAAGCGCTTACCGAGCTCGACGTGTTCGACTTCATAGACCGAGCCCATGCCGCCGACGCCGACGAGCTGCACGACGCGATAGCGCGTGCCTGCGATCAGCTCGCCGTCTTGAAACTCTCGAAACTCGGACACCTTTCCCACTCTCGGCGGCTTAAAACCGCGGCCCCGGATGATACCGAGCTGCTGCTGGCCCGCCAAGCGCGACTGGCTGCTTCGTCGATCTGTCACGGCCAGCGTCATCGGCGCGCGCGAGCTCCGAGTTTCTGGTGCTGCGCGCGGATGCGTCCTGC
>DASYCR010000717.1:0-2977 GCA_036500095.1 Polyangiaceae bacterium | reverse complement strand
CTGGCGCTTCGAAACGCTGGGCTTCGTGCAGTCCGCGCCGCTCTACGATCCGGAGCAGGATGCCTTGTATTTCGGCTCCAACGACGGCGCGCTGTACAAAGTGGCAGCTCGCAATGGCGAGCTCAAATGGCGCTTCATGTCGAACGCCGAAGTCGCGCGGCGCCCGGTACTCGAAAACGGCACGCTCTACGCCGTAAACGCCAACGACACGGTGCTCGCGCTCGACGCCGAAACCGGAGCCATGCGCTGGTACCAGCACCGCTCGCCGGCGGCGGGTATGGAAGTCGCGGGCTATGCCGGGCCCGCTGTCTTTCGCGGCAAGCTCTACACGGGCTTCAGCGACGGCAACGTGATGGCGTACGACGCCGTCTCCGGCGCCGAGCGCTGGCAACCCGTGGATCTCGCCGCCGAAGCAGAACAGACCCTGGGAGAAGTCCCACAGCAACTCGACGTCGACACCACGCCAGTGCCCGACGAGCTGGCCTCCGGACCCGTCGTGTACGTCGCGAGCTACGCGGGTGGCTTGTTTGCGCTGGACGCCGAATCGGGCGCGCAAGTCTGGTCAAACATCGCGGTTTCCGGCGTGAGCGAGCTCGTGTTGTGGCACGAAGCCGCGCACCACCCACGGGGTGGCGGCCCGCTGGAGCCCGCGCGCAAGATCCTCATGGCCTCGAGCGGCACCACGGGCCTCTGGGGCATCGACCCGGACAACGGGCGCGAATTGTGGCGTCGCAGTGTACCGAGCGGCGGCGTCTCAGCCGTCGTCCCAATCTCCGGCGCGCTGCTCGTCTCCGCGACGCGCCTCGGCGTATTCCTGGTCTCGCCACTCGGCGGCGAGCTCATCGACGGCATTCATCTGACCGACGGCGTGTGCCAAACCCCAGCCGCCTATGGCGCCCGCGCGTTCGTCATGACGAATGGCGGGACGTTCCTGAGTCTGGTCGTCGCAGCCCCGATCTAGCGTGCACCGGAGACGACTCAGTAATTCCCTTGGCAATCCCAGTCTGGCGCGCCGCTTGCTCTGCATGCAGTCATGACATTCAAGAGAGCCGTGCTCGGTTGCTCGCTCGCCGTCCTGCTCGGCGCCGCGAGCGCCGGAGCCCAGGGTGAGCGGATTCGCGTCGCGACCCCCAAAATCTCGACGCCGTGCGACGAAGCCACGCGCGTCGCGTTCATCGACGTGGTGCGAGTGAAGTTCGCGGCCGTCGATCCGACGCCCGCGCGCGCGTACACGCTGTCCCCCGCGCTGATCCAGCTGCGCCGCTTCTTGGAAGACGGGCGCCGCACTCCGACGCTCGCCTGCGTGATCGACATCGCCGTCAGCGACGAACGCGGCGTCCTGATCGCCACGGTGCGCGGCTCGACCAAGGCTCTCAATGCCTCGCCGCGACAAGCGCTCGAGGGGGCCGCGGATGCGGCGCTGCGGAAGCTCGGCCCGGTGCTCGTAGCGGACGGGCAGGGTTCGCAAGCTCGGAAGCCGATCGCGAAAAATTGAGCGGCTCGCGCGGGTTCGGCTGCAGTCGGGCTCGCGGACCCTTGAAGCCAAAGGATTGCTGCCGACATGCCAGGGCGTGTACTGCAAACCCGACATTTCTACTTGGCAGAAACCCGACACTTTCACTTTGCGGCTACATCCGCAGTGCGCATAAGATACATTATGTAAACTAAACGGGTAATGGGCTACTTTGAACTGACCGCCAGGCCGGCAACGGCGGCGCTCCCGATCCGAACGCGCGGTGGTCACGTTGCCCAATACCAGCATCGATCGGTTGCGCTCACTTGAGCGTGCGCGCCAGACGAAAGCCGCGGCCCGGTGCCGCAAGGTTCCACGGGCTCATGCTGAAGCTACTGACGCGGCACAACGTGGACCACGAGTAGTACGCCGAGCTTCGCACGCTGCGCTCCGGCCAGGTTTCGTCTGCTTCGCCCGCAGGATCCGTGACCGGGCCGCTCGGGCTGGCCCCGGTGTAATGGCTGTGAACCCATTCGTAGGCGTTGCCTATGACGTCGAACAGCCCCCAGGCGTTCGGCTGGAGCCCCCCGATCGGATGCGTCGAGCCGGCAGCGTTATTGCAGTACCAGGCAATGGGCTCGAGCGCCGCATCAGGATAGCAAGGGCCGATCTTGGAATAGACGGTGATATTGCCGGTGTAGAACGAGGTCGAGGTTCCTGCGCGGGCGGCGTACTCCCATTCGGCGTCCGTAGGCAGCCGGTAGCCTTCGCACTCGTACGCGGTTGCCGTGGACAGCGTGGCCGATGCACAGCTGAGGCCTTGCCCGACGGCACCCGTGCAGCCGTTGAGTGTGTAGCAGGACTCGAGCGGTGGGCTGTGGGCTTGCGATAGCTTGTTGGCGAAGCTCACGGCCTCGAACCAGTTGACGTTCCCGACGGGACATTGCGGGGTCAAGCAGTCGCCCTGGCCGGCGCTCGGACCGCTGTCGAACTTCTGGCTTGGATTGGGAAAGCCTTGAGCGGCCCAGTCGCTCTGTGTCACTTCGTACTCGCCGATCTCGAATCCGTGCGTGAGCGTCACGGCCGTCCGGTTTTCGTCTTTCAGGCCGCGGCCCCAATCGGTTTCGGGAGACCCCATCACGAAACAACCGGCTGGGATCTTACAAAAGCCGGCGCTGCAGTCCGCGGCGACTTGCGGGTGGCTGCAGCTCCCAGCGTCGAACGGCGGCGGGTCCGGAGAAGGCATTCCTGGCTCCCCCGCTCCACCACCTGCCGACGCACCGGCCTGCGCGCTGCTGCCGCCGTCGCTAGGGATCGCGCTCGCTGACTCGCGCGACCGGCAGCCGAGCAGGAGGCATAGCCAAACGAGGTAGCGCGCCGAGCGGATCATGTGCGGCGCGATCTCGTCAATTCTGCGAGGATACGCCGAAAGCGAGCCAAATTTGTGTCGCGCGTTTTACAGCACGAACTGGTCGTTCAATGCCGTAACCGTCACGTTCACGCCCTTGAGCCGCGCGATCTCTT
>DASYCR010000716.1:0-1835 GCA_036500095.1 Polyangiaceae bacterium | reverse complement strand
TGTCGTCCTCACATCGCAACCGTCGCCGCGTGACTCGTATCTCGGCGCTGTCAGCGCTTGCAGCGTTTGCCACGCTCGCGATGACGACGAGCGCTTTGGCGCAAACCACGCCCAAGCAGTGCGAACAGTCCTACGATCTGGCGCAACGAGACCACGCCGCGCACAAGCACCTCGCAGCGCGCGACGAGGCCAGAGCGTGCACCGCCTTCGAATGCAACGCGGCGATCTCGGCCGAGTGCATGAAGCTGTATGAGCTGATCCAAAGCGAGCTGCCGTCGCTCGTGTTCTCCGCGCACGATCCAGACGGCAAGGAGCTGTTCGACGTGCAGGTGACGCTCGATGGCAAGCCGGCTCTGGCCAACCTCGACGGCAGCGCGTTCGAGCTCGATCCCGGCATCCATACCGTGCGCTTCGAGGCCAAGAACCAACCTCCGGTGGAGACCACGCTGGCTGCACGCATCGGTGATCACAATCGGCTCGTGGATGTCACTATCGGTCAACCCAAGCCCAAACCTGCGGCGCCCCCGCCGGTAGCACCCGCTCCGATCTCGCCGCCGTCGGTCGAGAAGCACTCGGGACCTCCCGCCGTGGCGTACGTGCTGGCCGGAGGAGGCGTGGTCGCGCTTGGTATCTTCGGCTACCTGCAGCTCCGCGCGCATGGCGATTACAACGACCTCGTGGATACCTGCAAACCGACGAGAACCTGCGATCCCGCGTCGGTCGACGCAGTGCGCAGCAAGGTCCAACTTTCGTACATCCCGCTCGGCATCGGCATCGCTGCCATCGGCACCGCAGTCACTTTGTTCGCCCTCCCGCACCACGAAGGCTCGACATCGGGCGGCGCGGACGTCGCTCTCACCACGACCAGCTCGGGCGCTGGCGCGCGCCTTCGCATGCGCTTCTAGACAGCCTGCGAGGCTGCTCGCGACGACCCTAGCGCCGATCGCAACAGCGGGCCGCTAACGGCATTCTGGACGCATGTGCTTGAAGCCCTCTGCGTCCATGAAGAATGGATCCCGGCAGTCGCGCTCCGGCACGGCTGCGGCGGAAGGAGCAGCGGCCACCGTTGCCACAGCGGGAGTTGCGGCAGCAGCGACAGCGCTGCCCCCCGCGGGAGCGGTCGGCTTCGACCAGGCCCTTGACCGCAGAGCCGAGCCCGCGCTCGCGTGGGTGCCCGACTTGGCCAGCACGAGCTCGACTTGCATATCGCCATGCACCGTGAAATCGAGCTGGTTCGAGCCATAGGCGGTTGCTTCGGCGGCCAACGTGTGACGGACGCCGTTCACCGGGAGCACGCGCGATGTCACGCCAGCCAGAAGCGAAATACCGTCGAGCGTGAGCGCCGCGTCAGGCGGGACAACGCGAAAAGAGACGGTCGCGTCTCGTTGCTGGGACAGAGCCGGAGGCTGCAGCACCGCGCTCGCTGAAGGCCGCGCGGCGGCTGCCGCGCCAGAGGTCGATCCTGCTGGTGCGAGATCATGGCGGAGCCAGCTAGGCATTGCCATCGAGCTCATCGCGACGCCGCCCACGAGAGTCGCAACGAAGGCGCCGAGCACGAGCGGCCAGCGTTTTCGCGGCTCTGCGGCGGCCGTCGATCTCTCGGCGGCATCCCGCGCGCGCCGCTCTGAGCCGGTTTCGTCCACGATTCGCAGCATCGGGACGGTCGCTTCTTTGGCCTGAAGCGACGCCTGCTTCTCGATCAGTCCGCGAATCTCGGCGCGATGCTGGGCGAAGAGCTCGCTCACGAGCTGCGCGAGCTCCTTCTGCTTGATCGGTTTTCCCAGCCGCTCGGTGTACTGCTCGAGGTCCGCCTGTAGCTCGAGCGCGGTCTGGTA
>DASYCR010000715.1:0-1686 GCA_036500095.1 Polyangiaceae bacterium | reverse complement strand
GCGCGCTGAGCTCGCGCACGCGCCGAATGACATCCGCATAAGGAAGCCCGGGCTTCACCATCAGCCAATCGGCGCCTTCGGCTTCGTCGAGGCGCACCTCACGCAGCGCCTCGCGCACATTTCCCGGATCCATTTGATACGTTTTTTTGTCGCCCGAGCGCGGCGCGGAATCGAGCGCCTCGCGAAACGGACCGTAGAACGCGGACGCGTACTTCACGCAATAACTACAAATGCCAACGTCGGTGTACCCAGCTTTGTCGAGCGCGACGCGGATGGCGCCGACTCGACCGTCCATCATGTCACTCGGCGCGACGATATCAGCGCCGGCGCGCGCCTGGTTGACCGCCATCTCGGCCAAGATCGGCACAGTTTGATCGTTGTCGATGCGACCGTCGATGAGCACGCCGTCGTGGGCGTCGGAAGAATACGGATCGAGCGCCACGTCCGTGATTACGAGCAGATCCGGCAGGGCGGCCTTGAGCGCGCGCACGGCGCGCTGCAACAAACCTGCGCTGTTGCAGCTCTCGGTGCCACGGGGGTCCTTCAGCGTGTCCTCCAACGCGGGGAACAAGGCCACACCCGGGACGCCGAGCGCGAACGCTTGGCTCGCCAGCTCCACCAAGAGATCGATCGAGAGCCTGGCCTGGCCGGGCATGGAGGAGATCGGGCTGCGCCGGCCCTCGCCCTCCTGCACGAACAAGGGATAAATGAGGTGCTGCGGCCCGAGGTGCGCTTCGCGCACGAGAGCGCGAACTTGTGCGTTCAGCCGATTGCGGCGTGGGCGGACGAGCATGAGGCCGGTACCTTACCACGCACGCTCGGCCTGCACGCCCGATCACGCATCAGCCGCCTTCTAGCGTGAAATCCCAGTTTTCTTCGTCACAGGCGCGGCCGAGCTCGCGCCGCAAATCGGCCAACGCCAGCGCCGAGGGGATTTGGAGCGCGGCTTCCAAGATGAACATCGGCGTGCCGCTCAGCGGCGCATAAGCCAAACGAGACTCGAGCGACGCAACGTTCACTCCGCGACCGGCGAGAACCGCCGTGACCCCCTGTACGATACCGGGGCGGTCCACGCCCGTGACTCGGATTTGGTAGGGCAAGAAGTCGCGCGCCGCTTGCGGCGACGAGGTGGCCTTGGTCAGCATACGCAGGCCCAAGCGGGAGCCAAGCTCCTGCGCCCTCTGCTCCATGGAAGTGACGGCGTTTGGCTCACCAGAAACCAAGATCAAGAGCGCGAACTCGCCACCCAGGATGGCCATCCGACTGTCTTCGAGGTTGGCGCCCGCAGCCAGCACTAGCGCAGAGATCTCGCTCACCAAGCCGGGCCGGTCAGGACCAACAGCCGTGAGCACCAGGTAGTTTTTTTCGGCCATGGACGCGATTGGTAGCCAACGCGCGTCGGGACGGCAAGCGTGGCCGCGGCCGGCAGCGCAGCAACCCGCAGCTCACGGCTTGAAGCGCGCAACCAGACGCTCGAACGACTCCAGGAAGCGGCGCGCGTCGCCCGTTTTCTGAATCACGCCGACGGCTCCGGCGGCCGCGATCTTTCCTTGCAGCTCGCTCGCCTCGATCGACGAATAGAAAATGATCGCGACATCTTTCGTGGCGCGGCGCTTTTTCAAGAGCTGAGCCAGATCCACGCCCGTCAGTGCGGGCATGTTGATATCGAGCAAGATCACGTCGGGG
>DASYCR010000714.1:0-3344 GCA_036500095.1 Polyangiaceae bacterium | reverse complement strand
GAGCGATCGACGAAAGCCATCATTGCGCTATCATTCCTAGACCTGAGCGAGTAAATGAGGAGCCTATGAGTCGTTTCGGACAACGCAACAGTGAGGCAGCAGAGCGCCTTGCCGAACGGCGCCGTCGTGAAGACAGCGCGCCTCGCTTGCTCGCCCGCGTGCCGCGGCTCGACAGCCTGAAGCTCGAGATTCAAGAGCTGCGCGCCGGCGCGTTGATCGGCGAGTCCACGTACGTCAAGCGCGTGCCCGTTGCGCACGCGCCCGCGCTCTTCGATCTGCCGTGCCTCGACAACACGTGTAAGGACGGCGGGCACGACGTGAGCCACGACATCCTGCGCGCTCTAGAAGCGGGGCAGACCTCGTTCGAGGGTGAAGACCCGTGCAACGGGCAAACCGGCAACGCCCAGTGCCGTCGCGTGCTGCGCTACGTGGCCACCGCGACTTACAAGAGCTGAACGAGTCTCCGCGCGTGACGCACACGCTGCGCCTGTACACCGACTTCGTCTGCCCATTCTGCTTCATCGCGGAAGAGAGCACGGTGCCGCGCCTGCTCCGCGAATTCGAGCTCGAGCTCGACTGGCACGGCTTCGAGCTGCACCCCGGGACACCGCGCGGGGGCCTCCCGCTGAGCGCGCTCTTTCCCAACGTCGACCTTGCCTCGCTGCACGCGCGCACCAAACGCTTTGCCGCGAGCTTCGGTGTCGACGAAATCAATCCACCGAACCGGCTCCAGAACTCGCGTCGCGCGCTGGCGCTCGCCGAGTACGCCACGCTCCGCGAAAAGCTCCCGGAATTTCGGCAAGCGGCGCTGCGCGCCCATTGGCTCGCCGGCAAGGATCTGGAATCGGACGCCGACCTGCGCGCCATCTGCGCGAGCGTCGGCCTCGACGAATCTCTCGGCTTGGCCGCCGCGGACGACCCCCAGAACCTCGCGCGCGTCGACGAAAAGCAAGCCGTCGCGCGCGCTCAAGGCGTGAGCGGCATCCCGACCTTCGTGCTCGAACGCACGCGCATCGTCGGTTGCCAACCCTACGAAGCCCTCGCCGAAGTCGCGAACCGCGCGGGCGTGCCGCGCAGGTAGCCGTAGGGCAGGCGCCCCGACGCCGGCGGTAAAACGCGGAGAGTTGGCTGAAGCGCAAGCGCCCGAACGAGCCAAGAGGTTGGGCTGCCTCGCACTGGCCACGCGTGCACAGAGTTCTGCACGGCGCTCGAGCACGTTATACGAGCTATCGCGCAGAGCGCGGCCTCGAGCGGTGCATGCGGCGTGAGGTACGGCGAGGCGCACGGGCCCGTGGAACACGACGCGGTGGGCACGATGAGGCAAAAAACGTACGCTGGACTGGCCTGCCTCGACGCTGGTCACGCGGGGGCGAGATTAGGCTGCCCGAGCGCATCGCCATCCCGAAGGTGAAACGCCGGTGGCCCGATCGGCTCCAAGAAAAATCCACCCACGCGCAAAGTAAACTCGATGCTGCCTGAATGCAGCTCGGCGTGGATACTGCGCGTGCCGCCCCGGACGCCCGCGTTCCGATCTCGCGCGTCTCGTGCGCAAACTATTGCCTAATTCATGTCGATTCGCTAGAGTCACGCCCCGTGGCTAGCTCGCTCGCCTCCGCTCACGGAATGCAGCGACCGCGCGCGCGCAAATCTCGCGGCGGTTCGTCGTCTGAGCAGCTGCGGCTGCAGTTCACCTCGCCGAACAACGCGCGCCGCCAGCGTGGCGAGCCACCGCGCGGCGGTGCTCGTACCGGCGCAGGCCGGCCGAAGTCGGCTGATTCCGGCGTGCCGCATCGTGTTCGCCCAGAGCTCAGCAAGCATCACCCATTGCACCTCACTCTTCACGTCCGCCCCGAGGCCAAGGGCCTCCGTCAGAGGCGCGTTTTCTGCGCTGTCCGTGGCGCCCTGGCCGCTGCGCGTGAGCAATTTGGCTTCCGGCTCGTGCACTATTCGGTACAGGGCAACCACATCCACCTGATCGCGGAGGCGAACGACCGCACGGCACTAACGCGCGGCATGCAAGGGCTCACGATTCGCGTTGCGCTCGCTGTGAACCGAGCGCGCAGTCGGCGCGGCCGCGTGTTTCGCGATCGGTACCACGCTCGACAGTTGCGCTCACCGCTCGCCGTGCGCCGCGCGCTCCTCTACGTGCTCAGGAACGATCGACACCATCTGACGCAACGCGGCCTGAGCCTCCCGTCATGGCATCGGGACCCGTGCTCATCTGCGCGACAGTTCTCCGGCTGGAAGGAGTGCGTGCTACTGCGCCTTGCAAGGCAAGCAGAGCGCGGCACGGAGGCCGCCCACCACGACAAACCCGCGGCCGTGGCGCCGCGCACGTTTCTGTTGCGCTTTGGCTGGCAGCGATACGGGCTACTCGGCTTGGAAGAGCGCGCTGGCGAGCAAGTGTCGTCGGGTTCATGACGCACGAGCCGCGGGCAGAGCCCAAACGCCCTCGGGCAGCGTGTCGCTCACCGGATCTTGGTAGCAGCACGCTGAGTGAGAGCCTGCCGCGGCGTGCCGCCTCGCGGGTTCACGCAAGCAATTGGCAAAGTGGTCGCTGATCACGGGCGCAGCCCGTGGACACCCGCCATTCGAATCCTGGAGTCGGCTCGGACCGTGGATATCTGCCGTCACGACAACTGCCGCCACGGCAACCGCGGAGAGTCGGCGCGCTGAAGCGCAAACGATTCGGCACGCGGCCAGGTGTCATCCGGAAACCATCTCAGCCGCCGATTTTGGCCGCTGCACGCACTTGCGGCGCAAATTTGCAGTCCGAGTCCCTGGCGAATCCGCAAGAGACCAGCGCGCGCTCGACGGTAGCCACCTTTCGGCAAGAATCGGGTGATTCGACCCCTTAGAACTGAAGTCCGGCTTCCCTGCTTCGTTCGAAAGGAACGCTCGTCATGCGATTCACCCGTTTCCACGTCAGCGGCGCGCTCTTGGCCTTTTTTGCCCCGCTCGCGGCGCATGCCACCACCTACTTCGTCGCGCCCAACGGCAGTGACACCGCGGACGGCTCGATGGGCACACCGTTCGCGACGATGAACCACGCCAACTCGATCGCCAAGGCCGGGGACGTGTTCAACTTTCGAGCGGGAACCTATACGTACGCCAAGGCCGAGACGTTCTGCGGCGGCGGCGCGTCGGACAACAATCAGACGGCCACAGTCGTCGCCATCACACTCGGCAAGAGCGGCAGCGCCGGCAATCTCATCACGTACCAGGCCTACCAGAACGAGCTCCCCATCCTCAGCTTCTCGGGCATCAAGAACGATTGCCGCGTCAAGGGTCTCAATGTGACGGGTAGCTATATCTACCTGAAGGGTCTCGAGATCACGGGCGTG
>DASYCR010000713.1:0-3471 GCA_036500095.1 Polyangiaceae bacterium | reverse complement strand
ACCAGCACGAAAGCTGCGGTCTCGGCGGCTTCTTCGGCGGCCATGGTGCTGGGTTCCTCGTCGCGGCGGACCGCCAGCTCGTATAGGTCGACGAAGACCTTGGGGTGAGCTTTGACGAGCTCCATCAGGCGCTCGCGGGGCAAAAAGAGCGTGACCGTCGGGTGGTGGGCTACGACGTTGGTGATCGCGGGCCGACGCAAGACGAGCGCGACCTCGCCGACGACTTCTCCGGGACCGAGCTTGGCGACGATCGTCGTTTCTCCGTCCGCCTCGTGCACGATCGCGACCTCACCCAGCGCGATCAGATACAAGCCCTCCGCTTGGGAGCCTTGCGTGACGATCTTGTCCCCGGCTTCGAAAGTGCGAATCGAGAAGCGCTCGACCAGAGCCGGCCGCTCCGCTGGCGTCGCTGCCCCCAAGATGAAGTTAGTGCGCACCAGATTGTCGAGCATGCGCCGCCTGCAGTACTCGGCGAACTCTCGCCCAACGCTGGGAACCTTGCCCACCACGCGATCGAGGTCCGCTTTTTTTGCCACCAAGAGCACGCTGGGCAGCGCCGAGATGACGGTGGCCGTACGGGGCGCGCGGGACAATAGCGCCATCTCGCCGAACAGAGCGCCGCTGCCGAGGCGCGCGAGCGCGATCGGCGGCGCGTCGGCCTTGCTGGCCGCTTTGCGCACGTCGAGCTCGCCTCGCGCGACGATGAAGGCTTCGTCTCCGACGCTGCCTTCCTCCACCAGCGTGACGCCGCGGGCAACGATCCGCGCGTCGAAGATCTCCGTCATGGCGCGCAGGCCATTCTCGTCGAGCGATGAAAAGAGCGCCTGCGGATGCACTTTCGGCGGCGGGTCTTTTGCGCGATCGTCGGCGAAACTCTGGCAAGCCGCGTCGAGCAGAGCGTTGGCCTTTTCGAGCAAAGCTTTGCCCTTCAACGCATCGGCCAGCGGTGAAAAATCACTCGCGCCAGCGGGCAGCCCAGGCGGCGCGCCGCGCTTGTCGAGCAAGCGACTCGAGCCGCGCGCGAACACCTTGGCAATCTGGCCGAGGGCTGACTCGTGATCGCCGCCGTAGTCGCGCAGTTTGCAGGCCGCCGCAACCGCGAGAGGCAGGTTGCCCGCGTCGCTCGCTCGCTCCACTGCCACGATCAGTCCGCGCTTGGCGGCCTCCGCGTCACCGAGCGCGCCGAGCATCCAGGCCGCGAGCAATAGGCGCAAAGCGCTGCGAGGCTCAGCCTCCAAGAGCGCGGCGGCATAGCGCAGCGCGCTCTCGTGCTCGCCGGTCACGGCGAGTGACAGCGCTTGATCGATCGGTACCTCCGGCGGGGGAGTCGAGGCGGTGGGCGCTTTGGCCATGCCCGCCGAGGCTAACACTATTCCTGCCGTTTCGGATCGCGCAGGCGGGCAATCGCGGCCGACATCGCGCTCGCGGTCGCACCGACCAGCGGCACCACGAATGGATAGTCCATACGCGTTGGACCGATCACGCCCAAGGCGCCGCCCGGCTCGCCTCCCTCTTCACGATAGGGCGCGGCCACCAGACTCACAGGGAAGCCGACCATCTGCTCAGTCTCTTCACCGAGGAACACGTTCACGTAGGTGGACGCGAGCGTGCGATCGAGCAGGGCGAGTAGGCGCGCTCGATCCTCGAGCGCGTCGAGCAGCTCGCGCACGCGCTCGACACTGCCGAACTCGGGGCTCTCCAAAAGCCGGGACTGACCCTGAATCACGACATCGACGCTGCGAGCCGTGCCCTCGCTGGCGGCGCGCAAGAGTGAGAAACCGAGCTGTCTGAGTGAGTCGAGCTCGTCGCGCCGCTCGCTGAGCGCGTTCGCAAAGTAGTCGCGAACCGCGTGCAGCGTGCGACCGCGCACGACTTCCGCCAGCATGTTGTGCACGCGCTCTAGTTCACCATCGCTGAGCGCCTTCTCCAATTGGATGAAACGATTTTCGACGGTCCCATCGGAAAAAACGATCACACTCAATAGCTCGAACGGACGGGTCGCGATGAAACGAAGCGTGAGCAGCGTACGACTCTCCGTGCGTGCGCGAACGAGAACTGCCGGCGCGCCGCTGAGCTCGGACAGGAATTTGCCGGTCTCACGCAGAATATCGGCGTCGCCGTCGAGGCGTGCGAACCAGTCGCGAATGCGCGTGGCATCTTGTTCGGGCAGCTTCTGCACTTGCATCAAGGCGTCCACGAACAGCCGAAACGCGGTCGCGGTCGGCGTGCGGCCCGCCGACGTGTGCGGTTGCTCCAGGTAGCCGGCGTCCTCCAGGTCCGCGAGCTCGTTTCGGATCGTCGCGGGCGACAAGGCGAACGCGTATTTCCGAGTGAGCGTGCGACTGCCGACCGGCTCGGCCGTGGCGATGAACTCCGTCACGACCGCATAGAGAACGGAGCGTGCGCGTTTGCTCAGCGGGGCCGCTTGGCTCAAGGGCAACCTGCCCTGATTTTGGCCCCCGAACCGCGTCTTCGTCAAACCGCCGGCAGGCGAAACGCGGCGGTAAACACCGCTCAATGCGGGAAAATTGCCGGCCGGCCGCTTTTCTCGTAGGCGGCCGCGCGTTGGGCGACTTATATAGGTACGAGCTCGAAGCTGGGCGAAATCCTTGACAGTTTTTCGGGGCGCCCCGATGATCGCGCACTGCCCTTTCGTGATACCGGAGGACTCGTGACCACCACGTTGTTGGCTGTTGATGACAGCAAGACCATGCGCAGGGTGTTCGAAATCACCTTCTCGGGGGAAGATTTCCGCACCGTTCTCTGTGCAAGTGCCGATGACGCGCTGAGTAAGCTCGCCGCGGAACGCCCTCAGGTCGCGCTCGTCGACGCCGGGCTCGACGGCTCGGCGGGCTATGATCTGTGCCAGAGAATCAAAGCGAGCGCGCCGCACGTTGCCGTGGTGATGCTCGCCAGCAAGCAGCAACCGTACGATCGCGCGCGCGGGTCCGCCGCAGGTGCCGACGACTTCGTGGACAAACCGTTCGACACGCAGCAGATGCTCGACAAGATCACGGCCATCGCGCGCAAGGTGGCGAGCGCTCCGGTCGCCGCAGCGCCGGCGCCGGTTGCCGCGGTGCCCGTGACCGTCAGCGCGGTACCGAAGGCGACCGATATCGGGCGACCGCGCGTGCAGACGCTCGCCTACGGGGCAGCTCAGACGCCGAACATCCCCGCGACGCCGTCGCCATCGCCCGCGGCAGTGCGGCCAGCGGTGCCCGTGTCGCCGATCGTGCCGGCGCCCGTGCGGCCGCCCGCGCCTGAAATGGGATCGTCACCGCGCGCCAGCGCGCCGATGGCGTCCGCAGCGGGCAACGGCATGCCGGCCGATTTTGCGAGCAAGCTCGGCGGCCTCGGCCTCAGCGCCGCCCAAGTCGACGCGGTGCTGGCGCTCTCTCGAGAAGTCGTGGAGCAAGTCGTGTGGGAAGTCGTGCCGACTCTCGCCGAGACTCTGATCAAAGAAGAAATCCG
>DASYCR010000712.1:0-2939 GCA_036500095.1 Polyangiaceae bacterium | reverse complement strand
GTAAAGATCTCGAGCAAGAGCGCGTGCCGGCGCCTGCCGTCCAGGATGTGCACCTTCTCCACGCCGCCGTTCACGGCGTCGAGCGCGCAGCGCACCTTCGGGATCATGCCGCCCGTGATCACGCCTTTTTCGATCAGCTCTTCCGCCTCCGTCGAGCCGAGCGAACTCAAGCGCTCGCCGCTCGCCGTCTTGACGCCCTCGACGTCCGTCATCAGCACGAGCTTCGCGGCCGAGAGCGCGCCGGCGATCGCGCCGGCCGCCGTGTCGGCGTTGACGTTGAGCGCGCGGCCGGCGTCGTCCACGCCGATCGGCGCGATCACCGGGATAAAGCCGTTCTGAATCAGTTGGTCGAGGATGCCGGCGTTGACGTGGACGACCTCGCCGACGCGGCCCAAATCGAGCGGCGCGCCGTGCTCGTCCTTGTCGAGCTTCTTCGCGCGCATGAAGCGGTCGTCCTTGCCGGAGAGCCCGACGGCACGCCCGCCGTAGTTGCAGATCATGCCGACGATCTCTTGGTTCACGCCGCCGCCGAGCACCATCTCCACCAAATCCATCGTGGCGTCGTCGGTCACGCGCAGGCCGCCGCTGAAGGTCGACTGGATGCCGACGCGGTCGAGCATTTGATTGATCTGCGGGCCGCCGCCGTGCACGACTACCACCCGAATCCCGACGTAGCGGAGCAGGCACACGTCGCGCGCGAAGCTCTCTTTCAGGGCCTCGTCGACCATGGCGTGACCGCCGTATTTGACGACGAAAGTGCGCTGGTGAAAGCGCCGGATGTAGGGCAGGGCCTCGTGCAAGACCTCCGCTTTGCTGATCAGCTCGTCCATCGATTCGGCCTCGCACGCTAGCACGCCCGCGCCCGAGTTTCGGCTCCGCCTTTTGCCGGAACGGGCGGCGTGCTAGGTCCGCCGCAATGGATATCTTGTTGGCTACCGCTGAGCTTGCGCCCTACACGAACGACACGAGCGGCGCGGAGATCGCCAGCGCGCTCTCCAAGGCGCTGCGCCAACTTGGTCACAAAGTGACGGTCGTCGCGCCGCGCCAGCCCGGTTTCGAGGAGAGTGGACTACTGGCCGCGCGCCGGCTCACGCCGCTGCAGCTCCAAGGCGGCAGCGAGTTCCACGTGCTGGATAGTCAGCTGCCGTCGGGCGCCGAGCTCGTCTTGTTGGACCTGCCGGGGCTGTTCGACAGGCCGCGGGTATATGGAGAGGAGTCCGCGGACTATCCCGACAACGGCAAGCGCTTTTCGGTCTTCGCGCGGGCGGTGGCGGCGCTCTGCGCGCAACGCCTGGAACAGGGCAAGCCGACCGAGGTCGTCCATGCGCTCGGAGCCGCCGCAGCGCTGGTTCCGCTCGCTTTGCGCGAGCAATCAGTGCCGACCGTGTTCACGCTCTGTGACTTGACCGAGCACGCGGTGCTGCCCGCTAGCGCGCGCGCTGAGCTCGGCTTCGGCGACCTCGCGTCGCTCGAACTCGGGGGTGAACTCAATGTCCTGGCTTCGGCGTTGTCGCTCGCTGGCGCGCTGACCTGCCCATCGTTGCAGCTCGCCCGCGAGCTGAGCGAGGCTTCGAGTCGCCTGGCCGCGCTACGTGAGGGAAGAAACCCGCCAGTCGCGATCCCGAGCGGTGTGGACTATGCAGTGTGCAACCCCGCCACGGATACCGCGCTCGAGAGCCGTTTCGACGCCGAGGACACGGCCAACAAGGGCCGCTGCAAGGTGGCCGCGCTCCGCAAATTCGAGCTCGAGCTCGAAGCGGAACGGCCGCTGATCGTCGCCTGCTTCGAGGGAGACGCCGATCGCGATCGGCTGCTCGAAGCGCTGCCCGAGATCCTGAAAAATGACGTCGGGTTGATCGTGGTCGGCCTCGGCGCGACTATCCCGGCTGAACGCGCCTCGGCGTTGCGGAGCGACTTCGCCGGAGACCTGGCCGTCGTGTCCGCGCCCGACGACGCAACGCTCCGTCGTCTGTACGCCGCGGCGGATCTCGCTTTCTTCGGCGACGGCAGCGAGCAGCGCCAGCTCTTCGCGTTGCGCTACGGCGCGGTGCCGATCGCGTTCGCGCGCGGCGGCAGCTCCGACGCGATCGTCGACTGCGACTCGGAGCTGAGCACCGGCACGGGTTTCTTGTTCGACGAGCTCACGGCGGCGGCGTCCGCGGGCGGGCTCACGCGCGCCCTCACGGCGTATGGCTCGCCGTCGTTCGGCAAGCTCCGCCGTCGCGCCATGCGCCAAGACGTGAGCTGGGATCGCCCCGCCCGGCGCTACGCGCAGGTCTATCGCAAGCTCGTGCACGGTGCCTGAAGCGCCGCTGGCGTCGCATCCTGGCCGATGACCGCGGGTCGCTTTCAGAATCCGGTGCTGCCCGGTTTCTACCCGGATCCGAGCGTGTGCCGCGTGGGCGCGGACTACTACCTCGTCACCAGCAGCTTCGAATACTTTCCGGGCGTGCCGATCTTCACGAGCCAGGATCTCGTGTCGTGGCGTCAGATCGGGCATTGCCTGACGCGCGAGAGTCAGCTCGCGCTCGCGGGAGTCAAAGCGTCGCAGGGCATCTTCGCGCCGACGCTGCGCTTTCACGCGGGGACGTTTTATCTGGTGACCACGAATATCTCGGGCGGCGGGAACTTCTTCGTCACGACTCGCGATCCGGCTGGACCGTGGTCGGATCCGGTTTGGCTCGAGGAGAGCGCGTGGGGCATGGATCCGTCGCTCTGCTTCGACGACGACGGGCGCGTGTATTTCACGCGTCACGGGGGCGGTGAACGGGGCGGCATCTATCAGGCCGAAGTCGATCTCGAGCGGGGCGCTTTGCTGGGCGAGGCGAAGCTGATCTGGTCGGGCACGGGCGGCATTTGGCCCGAAGGGCCGCACCTCTACCGGCGCGGCGACCATTACTATTTGCTGATCGCGGAGGGCGGCACTGGCTACGACCACT
>DASYCR010000711.1:0-5354 GCA_036500095.1 Polyangiaceae bacterium | reverse complement strand
AGCTCGTCTGCCGTATCAAGCGTGAGGTCGGTCTGGAAGCGATGGCGCACCTCACCTGTGTGGGCGCGTCGCAGGGCGAGATCGCCGGAGTGCTCGCGCAACTGCAGGCCGGCCAAGTCGACAATTTGCTCGCGCTGCGCGGCGACCCGCCGCGCGGTCAGACGAGCTTCGTCAAAGCGGAGGGGGGTTTCGGCTTTGCGTCGGAGCTGGTGGCATTCGTTCGTGAGCGCTATCCGTTTTGCGTCGCTGGGGCGTGCTATCCCGAGCGCCACCCCGAAGCCGCCGATGCCGACGTCGATCTGCGAAACTTGAAGCGCAAGGTCGATGCGGGGATCGATTTCTTGGTGACGCAGTTGTTCTTCGACAGCCGCGACTATTTTCGCTTCGTCGAGCGGGCTCGCGGCGCGGGCATCGCGGTGCCGATCATCGCGGGCATCATGCCCATCACCAACGTGTCTCAGGTCAAGCGCTTCACGGCCGTGTGCGGCGTGAGTATCCCGAAGGACTTGCTCGCTCAGCTGGAAGCAGCCGGCGGCGACGCTGCACGAGTGCAAGCGATCGGCGTCGAGCACGCCACCCGCCAAAGCCGCGAACTCCTCGACGGCGGCGCACCCGGCATCCACTTCTACACATTGAATCGCTCCCCCGCGACCGTCGACGTCCTAGAACGATTGAGAGACTAACCGCGAAGCCGCGAAGTAGGAGATTTTGGGTTTGGCGCGTTCACGCGTTGCTCGCCACTCGCCACGGCGCGCCGTCAGCTAAGACGTTCCGCACACTAAACCCCCCCCAAAAATCTTCGCGCCTTCGCGGTTCCCCGTGATAGGCCGCTCGCGCCGTGTCACACGCGGACTATTTGCGGATGACGACCAGCGTTTTTTCCGCGCCGGCCTCGGGCGCGAGCAGACCGTGCCAGCCGTCGGGGATGGTCGGGCTCACCCATTGCTGGATGCGCGCGGCATCGCTCGGCGAGAGCTCGACGGAGCCGGGACCGTGGTCGACGCCGAAGCGGTCGTGCCAGTACGCGCCGTAGAGCAACATGCCGTTCGAAAGCGTGAGCGCCCAGGGCGCGTCGAAGATCTCGAATGCTTCCCCGAAGCTCTTCGGGTCGTGGCTGACGAGCGTGATCTCCTTGCTCACGATCTCGAACGTCCCAAGCCATTTGTCGTCGCCGCCGTGAGCGTCGCGGTTGACGCTGACCAGCGTCGCGAAAACCGGCTTGTGCCCTTCGTAGGCCACGAGCGTGCCCGTGACGACGCTGACATCGAGCCACTTTTGCGTGCCCTGCGCGAGATCCGGGAAATTCGAGCGCGTCTGAATCGTGACCACGTCGCGATGGCGCAGCCACTGGCCGTCGCTGGTCGCCCAGTATTTCACGTCCCCGACGCTGTGAAAGCGACCGCTCAGATGGACGAGCTGATGATACGAGAGCGCCGCGGTTTTCTCGGCGTCGTCGCCCGACAAGTGAAAGGCGTGTACGCCGCGCTTGACGACGAACGCGGCTGGCAGATCGTCCTTGTCCTTCAGCTCCAGACCGTGAAACGTGGAAGGCTCGACGGCCTGCAAGTCACTCGCGCGTACGAAGCGACCACTGGTCAACAGCGCGAGGCGGGTGACGTTGCCGTCCGGATCGCGCGCCGACCAGGAACCGACCACGGCCATGCCAGCGCGCTTCTTGAGCGAGCCGACGACGCGCACGGCATCGTCATGTTGTGGATCGCGCTCGAACAGGGGCGTGTCGTCATGTGTGCGCGCGTAGGTGTAGGGCAGCTCCTTGTCGAGCGCGGGAGCGGTCGCCATCGCGAGCAACGTCGGGTGCGTCATGTCGGTCGTCGCGCTCACGCTCGCGCAGACGAACCCGCGCGGCCTGACCGGGTACCAGCCGTTGCCACAACCGCGGCGAGAAAACGGCTCGGCGCTGCGGGCGACGCGAGCGCCCGCGTGTAGATAGCCGAGCTCGCGCGCATCGCTCGCAGGGCGCTCGAAGACGGGCGTCAGGTTGGCCACCGAGCCGAGCCGCGGCCCATTTTCGGGCGGGATTGGTACCGCCGGAATGGACGTGTCTTCCGCGGACTTCGACAAGGTCGGAGCGGCGCCTTTGCTGCCGCAGGCGCAGAGCGCCGAAATCGGCAGCATGAGCAGGTAACAGAGGCTCCGGCGCATACCCAGCGGGTGACACGGCCGGCGCGAACGGGCCAAGTTTTAACCCCCTCGATAGTGTTGCAATTTTCCCAAGAAGCCCGCTCGTGGGAGATCGCGGATCAAGTCGCGGAGGCCGACTGAGGGGCGTACGGGTTCGCGGCAACGCGAAAGGATTGATCGGTAATGTATGCGGAACGATACTTGGCAGAATCGACGTCGTGAGCGAACGATCAACGCACCGACCGCGCGGCCTGAGAATGTTTTGTGTGAGCGCGAGCTCCCGACAAACACGACGCTACAGCGTATGTTTATCCCATCGTGTTGAATGACAACACCATCAGTTGTTCATGTTCAGGCCAAGAATGAGAAGAAATCTGCCAGCCGTGGCGAGCACGACGAGCATATTTGGAAAAGAAGTGCGGCGACGACGCATGGCTCTCGGGCTCACGCTCGAAGAACTCGCGGAGCGTTCACGGCTCACGCCGAACTACATCGGTACGGTCGAGAACGGCCGGCGCGATCCATCGCTCAGCACGGTGCTCTCGTTGGCGGTCGGTCTCGGCGTGCCCGCGGGCGAGTTGCTCGGTGGCTGTGGTGACCTCGGTCCGATCGCGGCCGAGACGGCTCGCTTGATGGAAGGCGCACCGCTCGAACTGCAGCAGGCCATCCTCGAGCTTGCGCGAGCCGTGTCCAGGCGTCGACGCTAGCGGGCTGCAGATCGGCTGCTTCAGGGGCAAGGGGTTGACCTGACCGACGGAGTGACCGAGAGAGGGGGAACAATGCGCGTCGGACTGTTGGTGTGTGCGGCCTGCGCCCTTGGTTTGTCTGCGCGTCCCGCTCGCGCGAGCGACAAGGATAGCGACTGGGACGGCGGCTACGATCAAAAGGCCACGCGTCGCTCCGGCTTCGTGATCGGGCTGACCGCCAACGCCATGATCGGCACGGCGAGCGGCTATCCGAACGAGCTCGCGGACTTGAACACGCCCGGCTTTCGGCAAAGCACCGGAGCCGCGTTTGGCTCGAGCGGTAAGATCTGGATCGGCGGCGCGCTCACGGACTGGTTCACGTTCGGTCTCGGCGCCACCGGCGTCAGCTTGAATGGCAACGACCGCAAAGCATCGGGCGGCGCGTTCACCTTTCACGTCGAAGGCTACCCGCTCTTTTATCGAGGCGGCGCGTTGCGGGATTTAGGCGCATACGGTGAATTTGGCGCGGGCGGCATGAAAATCACGGGTGGCGGTCGCCAGGCGGCGGACGGAGGCTTGATGTCGTTCGCGTCCTTCGGCGTGTTCTACGAGCCCTTCAAGTTCTGGCAAATTCGCACGGGTCCGAGCGTCGGCTACACGCACATGTGGAGCCAATCGCTGACGCTGGACGCGGCCTTGATCGAGTGGCGTTTCACGTTTTACGGCGGGCCCTGAACTTTACTCGACGCGCCCGTACACGACGCGCTCGTGCCCGGCGAGGTCGCGCAAACTCTGCACGTCCACGAAGCCCGCGCCTTCCAGCAAGGAACGTACGGCGCTGCCCTGCTCCGAACCGATCTCGACCGCGAGCGTGCCACGCGGGGCGAGCCGAGCCGCGGCTCCGCTCACGACGCGGCGAGTGACGTCCAGTCCGTCCGCCCCGCCGTCGAGCGCGAGTCGCGGCTCGAAGCCGCGGATGTCGACTTCGAGCGTCTCGATCTCGGCGCTCGGGATGTACGGTGGATTCGCGGTGATGAGCTCGTAGCGCGCGTCCGGCGCGAGCGGCGCGAACAGGTCGCCCGTGAGCACCGCGACGACGCGCGCCAGGCCCGAACGGGCCGCATTTTCGCGGGCCACCGCCACGGCGTCCGCCGACAGATCGACGGCCGTGACGCGCCAGGTCGGCCGCTCGCGTGCGAATGAGATCGCGACGCAACCGGAGCCCGTGCACAAATCCAACATGCGGCCGAACATGGAGCGCGTGCGACTCACTTCGAGCGCCGTCTCGACGAGCAGCTCGGTGTCCGGCCGCGGGATGAGCACGCGCGCGTCGACGCGAAACGGCAACGCGAAGAACTCGCGTTGGCCGAGGATATACGCCACCGGCTCGCCGCTGCGACGACGCTTGATGAGCTCGCGGTAGCGCGTGAGCTCCCGCTCGTCGAGCGAGCGTTCGCCGTCGACGATTAGCTTGATGCGATCGACTCCCAGCGCTTGACCGAGCAAGAGCTCCGCGTCGAGTCGAGCGCTCGAGTTGCCACGACGGCGAAAGTCGTCGCTGGCCCAGCCCAGGACTTTGCGGATCGACCAGGTTTCCGGCTCTGCGCTCACGTTGGACTCTTTCAGTTCGCCATTGTGCCAGGCGCGGGGGTGCACGCGACCTCGGCGCAGCTCTTGGGGCCGCCGGCTTGCGGGTACCACGCCGGCCGCAAAAACGTGAGGGAATCGGCGCTGCGTTCGAAGGCGGGACGAGCATGATAACAGCCGGCAACAGGTCGCACCGCGCGGCCAGGCTGCCACTCCCAGCGCCGCCCGCTCCAGTCCCAGAAGCCGTCTCGCCACGCACACGGGGCGCTGCCGTGCCCGACGGAGATCTCCTCGACCTTGGCCGGGGGTGGCGGGTACTCGACGCGCACGCGCACTGCGTCCCGCGGGGGCGGGCCGGACGGAACGGTGAGCAAGGAACCACCGCACGAAAGCACCAGCAGCACGAGCGGATGAGCGGCTAGGTGTCTCATACTCTCAAGATCGCTTGCGTGATCGCGTCACCGAACAACATGTACTCGAGCACCGCCAGCGCCAGGAACGGACCGAACGCCAAGCGCGCCTTACCCAAGCCGGGCTCCGGGGCCGCGGCAAGAGGGTCGAGCGCAAGTTCGCGCTCGAGCTCGGCGCGCTCCGCCGGCGGCGCCTCCGCGAGCGCGATTCGCATGCGCTCGCGCTCCGCCTGTACGGCCTTGGGTTCCTCGATGCGGCCGCGAACGATCAACAGCAGAAGCACGACGAAAGTAGCTTGCACGGCGCCGGCCAACAGCGAGAACACGGCGCCGCGCCAGCCGAACCAGGCGCCCGCGAGCAAGACGAGCTTGGCATCCCCGAGCCCCATACCCGGCACTCCGCGCAGTCGGGCATAGATGAGATCGAACGGCAGCCAGACGATCAAAAATCCGACCAACGCGCCGAGCAACGCCTCGCGCCAATTGACCACGCTCCGGACAGGCAAGCTGATGAGCCCGAGCACCGCGC
>DASYCR010000710.1:0-13924 GCA_036500095.1 Polyangiaceae bacterium | reverse complement strand
TCCGGCACCGAGCGCACCGTAGCGGCGCACCAGATCCTGTATGCGCCGTACGCCGAGCCGCTTGCCCAGGCGACCGAGCAGGAGCGCGCGCTCGTCGAACGCGCCGGTCTTGGGGTGTCGTAGCGCCTCGCGCTCGGCAAGATACGCTGCCAACGCTTGCGCTGCCTTCGAACCGAGCGGCACGATGCGCTCCTTGCGACCTTTACCGAGAACACGCACCTCGGTCGCGCCGAAAGCGAACTGATTCAGATCGAGGGACGCGAGCTCGCTCACGCGCAACCCGCAGCCGTAGAGTAGCTCGAGGATTAGCCCATCGCGCAAACGCTCGACGCTCCGCAGCTGGTCCTCTTGCGCTGGGGCCTCCACGACTTCCTGCATCGCTTCGGCAGATAGAAAACGCGGCAGCTTACGGCGCAGCTTGGGGCTCGCGAGCAACGCGCTCGGATTCACGGTAACCACGCCGGTGCGTAACAAATGGGCGAAGAACGAGCGCACGCTCGAAAGTTTGCGCGCAAGCGTGGGCGGCGCCACCGTCTTCGACAGCTCGCCGAGCCAGCCGCGCAGCGTCAGCTTATCGAGATCGGCGAGGGTCGCGTCGCCGTGGTTCCGCTGGCGCACGTAGGTCGCCAGCGACTCCAAATCCCGGCGATAGGCCGACGTGGTGTGCGGCGACGCCCGACGTTCACCGGCCAAATGCTCGGAAAAGCGTGAGATTGCCGTGCCAAGACCGTCCACTTTGCTGGCATAGCCTAAGCCCGGAGGACGGCCAGGGTCCAACAAGCGGCGCCAATTCCGACCCAAGCGAGCCCCCAGGCCGCCCGCTCCCAAACTATTTTGCCGCTCGGGTCGAGCCCGCGCCAAGCGAAAAGCGCGAGGCCGCCGAGCGTCAGGCAAAAGCTCGAACCGAGCAGCCATAGCCAGCCCGCCGCCGGTGCGCTCTCGCTCTCCAGTCGCTTGAAGGCTTGCGTTTGTTGTTTGTTGCGCTGATCGCTGTCGCCGGCGCGCGTAAACGCCTCGAGCCGCGCCAAATTTTGATTGGCCTGAGCGAGCTCACCGGGACGCGGCGACGAGAGGTGCCGGGACTCGAGCGCCGCGCTGCGGATGGCCTGCCACGCTGCAAATGCGGATAGTGGCTGCCCCGAGGCCTCCGCGCCGAGCGCGATCGCGCGCAGGCGCGCGTAAGCGAGGTCCACGTGTGGCGCACCGGGTACGTAGGCCGTTGCGCTGCGTCGCGCGTGCTCGATGGCGTCGCCTAACGCCCCTTTGTCGAATGCTGCGTCGCTCACGCGCAGCTCGGCCTCACCCTCGACGAGTACGCGAGCGGTAAGAGCACCGAAGGCGAATACCAAAGAGAACGCCGTGAGCGCGAGCACGCGCAGCAGCTGGCTTCGCATCCGCTACAGAAAGTCCCGCCGGCGGAAGATCGCGCTCGCGAGTACGAGCAGCAGCACGGACCACGCCGCGGCGTGCAAGGTGGCCATCGCCAAATAGGAAACCAGCGACTCTGACGCGGCCTCCCCCGTGAGCAACGGCCGAGGCGGAACATACAGCATCAAGTTCGGGACGACGCGCGCCAGCCAACGCCCGAGAGACGCGACCGCCTCGCCAAAAACACGCGCGGGTAGCCGCGATAAAGTATCCGCCGAGCGGCCCACCACGAACACGCCAAACGTAAAAATGGCGGTCAGGAAGGGCGATGAGAATGCCGAAAAGACGAGCGCAATGGCCGTCAGGATGGACACCTCCGAGAGTGTCAACAAGGCCGAGCCGAGCACGACGCGACGATCGTCCGGCGCGCCGCCCGAGAAGTACGCGCCCGCCAACAAGAGCGCGAGCGCCCATGGGATCGGCATGAAGCTGCGCAGCGACGCTCTTTTGTAAGCTACTGCGGCGGCCAGCAGCGTCAGACCTGCCGCCGTACCGACGACCGCCCACGGTGAGCGCCCGGACATGACGCCAAGCGCGAGCAGGAGCGCGCCCGAGTCGGCGGCAATGAAGACGCCCAGCGTGAGCGCAGTGCCCAGGTACTTTCCGACCAGGTACTGCGTGCGACTGAGCGGCCTCGCCAAAATGGGAAAGATAGTCTTGAGTTCGAGCTCGCGGTAGAGCGACGTCGCGCCGAGAACCACCGCCACGACCACGCCATACAGCGAGATGGAGGCGGCACCGAGATCGCTCACCACGCGAAGGCTCGCGCGCAGAGCGAAAGCACCAACCACCAGGGAATAGCCCGCGGTGGCCAGCGCGAGCGCAAACAAGCCATGGAGTACACGCGCGCGCACCGCCTCGCGGTAGCTATTGAATGCGATGACGCCGACCTTGCCGAACACGCCCTCGATTTACCACCGACCGCGATCCGCTGACTAGTTCTGCCACCGCGGTTCGACGAGCGCCAGGGCGCGAGGTTCCACGAACGAGCGAATATGAGCAGGTGAACTCAAGATCACGCGCTCGACGGCATCTGAAAAGAACAGACTGGCCAGCCCGGATCCGAGGTCGAGCGCGACGGCGACCGTGACCACGGTGCGCCCATCCGGGAACGGGCGCGCACGGAAATAGCCGAACAGGTCGCTGACGTCGTGCGGTCGCGAGCGATCGAGCGCCAAGCGAAGCTCATCTCCACTCGGCTCGCGTTCGAGCTTCACCGTGTAGCGCGCACTGACCCCACGAGACCCTTGGACCAGTTCGATCCAAGCTGCTCCAGACTGCGCGTCAACCAGGCGGGCGCTTTCGGTGCGCGGCAAGGCGTAGGGCAGGTCGTCAGGGTTACTCAGCGCGGCCAAGATCGCTTCCGGGCTCGCGCGAACGAGCGCGTAGGAGACGCCACCCAAATAGTGTTCGCCGTCCCGCTCGAAGTGCAGGGGTCGCGCGACCACCTCCCCAGCAAGCAGCGCGCTTTGTTCCGCCGTAGACAGCGACGCCGTTCCCGCCAACGCACTCCGGCTGAGCGCCAGCGACGCAAGGCACGCGAGGCCCAGCCAAACTCGTCGCATGCCCATCAGCATAACCACCCGCTGCAAGCGTGGCCAGCTCACCTGCGCTGATTAAATGGGCGCGATGTACGCGTCCAATTGCCACGCTCCGGCCGCGCCGTCATAGCCGTCCACCAATACGAAATAATTCCCGGGATCGAGCGTGAGGTCGAGGAAACTTCGATCCTGAACATAACCCGCGGCGCACGCCAACGGCAGTTCCAGACCGGGGCAATCTTGTCCTGAGCGGACGCTGAGCAGTGTCGAATAGTCACTGCCCGCCATGTCGAGCACGACGCGACTCTTTTGAGTGAGCGCGAGGTGGAAAATCTGATCGGGGGCGCCGCCGCTCGCTTGTCCACCGACGTCGCAGCCCGCCTCGAAGTCGGCGTTTGCGCTGGCGGTGCTGCCCTGGAAGCGCCCGCCTGTCTGCGGCATCTCGAACGGTGCGGCGCACGAGTCCGCGAACGCGACGAACACGGGCGGCGCGGACGTGCGAGTCAGCGCGCTGAGCGTCACCGGATTTCCGATCTGGCTCTCTGCCACCGCGCGATAAGTCCCCGGCGAGAGTCCGTACGCCCGTGCGCGCACAGGGCTGTTTTGCGAGCTGTCGCACGCGATGCGACTCTTTTCGCTGCAGTCCGAGCCAAATAGACTGACCGCGCCGCTGTCGAAATCTGAAATGCGCTCGACGAGCAACACGTCCGAGGACACCTCGAGCGTGAGCAGATGGCTCGAATCCGGGGCCCCCACCAAGCAGCCCGTGGTGACGGCATCGGTGTGATCGGAGAGATCGATCGCGACGCTGACGGCGGGGGCGAGCGTCGGGGGCGCCGCACACCCTTCGTCAGCCGGTGCCACGCTCGCGGCGGACAGCTCGAGGCGCAACTCGACATCCGTCGGCTCCGACGCCGCGACGCTCACGAAGTATTGACCCGCGGGCAGCGCCCGCGCGAAGAGCGCCGCCGGTGTTGCCGAACGACATGTGAGCTCGTCGCTCGCTTTCTTGCAGTCCGCGTTGCGGAGCGACACGAGCGTAGCGGCTTGGTCGTCGAGCGGGTTTGCATACAGCCGCACGTCGGAAGCCTGATCGAGGGTGAACGTATACACGAGGTCACCCGTCGACGACGCGCAGGCGCTCTGCACGTCCACGCTGGCGGAGGCGAGTGAGGCGAGCGTGCTCTGAGAGGGTACGAGCGTCGCCGCGGTCTGACATGTTTCGTTGCTCGGCGGGCTGCTGGCTGGCCCAAAGGTGACATTCAGCGAGACGGTGGTCGCCGCGTTGGACGCGACGTAGAGCGGATAATTGCCGGGCGTGAGGCCATAGAACTCCATGCGCGCAACGCTGCCGCCCCCGGGCAGCGGAAAGCTCGACACGCACTGCGCGCTTGCGGCATCTCCGCAGGTTTTGGCCGTGCCGAGCGCCAGCACACTGGCGTTCGCCAGCGCCACGACGTCCACGTCTTGCGCGTCGCCCGCCGGCACCGACAGCGCGACCACGGCGTCGTGGTAACTCGTGCTCGCGGCGCAGCTCGTCGGGTAGTCGAGCGCGGTGGCGACCAGTGAGAGCGTGCTCGCCCCGCTCGCCGCAATCAAGAGCGGATCCGCACACGTGTCATGAGCCGGTTTGGTGCAATCGGCTTCGTCGATTTGTCCGTTGCAGTTGTCGTCTTTGCCGTTGCCGCAGACTTCGAGGGCCTTGCTCGAGACCAGCGGATCCGTGTCGTCGCAATCGCCGCCTCCCCCGTCCACGCAATTCCACACCGGATCGCCATCGCCGTCGGCGTCGCGCGGCTGATGCAGGCAGCTGTGATCGCTCTCGACGCAGGTGTCGATCGTGCAGGAATTTTGGTCCGAACAAGACGTCGGATCGCCGGCGCGGCAACCCAGCCGCGGCTCGCACACCTCGCTTCCGTTGCAATACACGCCGTCGTCGCAGAGCGCGTCGTTCGGGCGATTGCGACAGCGGCTCAACGTGAGATCGCAGCTGTCGATCGTGCAATCGAGCTGGTCGTCGCACTGCGCGTCGTCGTTGCACGGGCCGCCGAGGGTCGGATCCTCGACCGAGCCGACGTCCAGACTGAGGTCGCTCGTCGTCGCGTCGCGCAACGCTGCGTCCACTCCGGCGTCGTCGTACGCGAAGGGGCTCGGCACCGAACTCTGCGAGCACGCGCATGCGAGCCACGGCAGCGCGGCCCAGACCAACGAACGGACGGGCCGCGGGACGTTGCGAAACATCCGAAAGGAAGTGAGACCCGAAGCCGTGAGCATGTGCGAAGTTTGAAGAAAGCCGAGCAAAAAGGCGAGCCGTCGGGCGACCTGAGCCTCGCCTAGCGGCATGAAGGCCGTTCGGTCTATGATTATGACACGGTGCCGAAGGATCGCCTCACGCGTCATGAGCTCAGCTGGCTGCTCGCCCAAGAAGCGCGGGGTGCGGCGCACGCTCTGCGCGAAGGCGTCACCCAGCTCAAGCAACCCGGGCCTACGATCGAGAGCCGCGTGAGCGAGGCGCCGCCGGTCGAGACGAACCTCGACGCCCTGGACGACGCGATCAACATGCTGAGCGCGCTAAACTCAGCCAACAAGGGTAAGGCGCGTCGCGGCCGCATCGATCTGGCGGCCCTGCTCTACGAAGTCGCTCCTGGCGCGCGCATCGCGATCGAGCCGGGCGCGGGCACCGAGGTGTTCGGCGAAGAGAGCGACATGCGCCGCATGTTTCACCTGCTCGTCAATCAGTCGGACGCCACCATGACCGGCAGCGACGGCCCAGCCGAGGTGACGATCCGCCGTCAGGGCGAGTGGGTGCGCATCCGCGTGGAGCTCGGTCCCGACACGTTGGCGGCGGCCGAACTGGAGCGGCGCTGGCTGAGCCGAATGGCCACGCGCTACGGCGGCTGGGTCGAGCTCGAGGGCGGCACGCAATCGATTTTTTTGCCAGCGGACGGCGCGAGCGACCAGCGCGAGGTCGTCGAACTGCGCAAGGAGCTCGAGCAAGCTCAGCAGCTCGGGGAAGCGTATGCGCGCGAGCTCGCGTCGGTGGTCGCCGCCGGCGATACGCGCAGCGAGCTACCGACGACCCCGCCCGAGCGTCGCGAGGAGCGCTTGGAGCTCTTGCAGAGCACCGCGCTCGCCCTACAACGCAGCCTCAAGCACTGGTTCGACGGCTTGCGCGCCGACACCGCGAGCTTTATCGGCGAGGCCGCGGAGGCCTCACCGCTGGCGCACCGGTTGAGTAGCGGGAGTGAGCTCTTGTTCGACCTGGCGCTGGTCACAGAGTGTCGTGTCAACGAGACTCCATCGAACGTCGACATGGTGGAGCTGGCACACGAGGCGCTGAGCGCGGTCGAGCAACGCGCCGCTCGGCACGACGTGAGCTTGGAGTTTGTGCTGCCGCCCAAGGCGCTGATCGAAACGCGACCCTCCCAGGTGCGCGTCATGCTGCGCGCACTCTTGCATCACGCGCTCCACGCCACGCCGCGTGGAGGCATGGTGCGCTTATCACTCATTCCTACTGAGCTCGGCCTGCTCGTGACCGTCGAGGACGGCGGTCCAACCGTGCCGGAGGCGTCGCGCGCCGACGTGCTGCAGCACCGCGTGGATCCCGCAAGCTTCGGCCGGCCCGCGGGCGTCGCGCTACTCGTCGCCGATGCCGTCGGCAACGCGCTCGGTGGAACACTGGCCATGCGCGAAGGCACTGGCTCTCGCACCGAGCTCTGGATCGTGCTGCGAAATCGCGCCTCTTAGAGCGCCTTTTGGAGTATGGTCGTCGGATGCGAATTCTGGTCGTCGAGGACCAAGACTCGATCCGGCGAATGATCGAGGCGCTCGTGCAGGCGCGCGGCTACGACGTGACCGCCGTTGCTTCGGGGACCAAGGCCATCGACGTGGCCATGACGACCCCTCCGGATCTGGTCCTTTTGGACTTGAACCTGCCCGGCCAATACGACGGCTTCGAAGTGTGCCGTCGTCTGCGCAGTGACCCGACCACGCACAAGATTCCCGTCGTGGTCATCAGCGCGCTGGACGACCAAGATTCGCGCGCGCGCGCCTCGGAGGCCGGCGCCAACTCTTACTATACCAAGCCCTTCAGCCCGATCGCGCTGCTCAAAGAGATCGAACGCTTCAAGAACCAGGCTTCGAGCTGAACTCCCGAAGCCAAGTTGCGCGCGGACGCCTATAGGAGCTTCAGGAGCGTGCGCGCGCGCTCCTCAGCGGCGGCGATGATGCCACGTGACTCGACGGACGGGATGCGCAGCACCTCGCACAGATCGTCGATCAGTTTCTTCTCTTTTTCGTCCTGTTGGCCGTCGACGAACGACAGCAGCACGGCGTGCTGCAGCATGATTCGGCGCGCGTCGGTGCTGAGATCGTTCAGTGGGACATCGACGAGCGTGCGCGGTTCGCGCGCATACATGCGAATCTCGTGGGCCTCACTGGGAGTCGCCTCGAACGCGAGCAGCAGCGCTTCCAGAACCTCGGTCTCCTCGCCGGCAATGCGTCCGTCAGCCCAAGCCACGCTGACGAGGCCCTTGAGGATGGCCATGTTCTGGATGTGCATGGCAAAGGAGAATTGCATACCCACGCTGCGCGTCAACGCTCGGACATCAGCGCGGCCGCTGAGCCGTATTTGGTCAGCGAATGAGCGCAGCGAACGGCGCCGGAGTGAGCTCGAGCCCGGCCATCTCCTTGACCGCGCGGCATAGCTCGGCGCTCGAATCTCCTCCGGCAACGCTGAAACCGGCGACGAGGTCGCTGAGCTCGCTCTGACGCTTGGGCAGGATCGATTCACCCGGACTGAGCGGAGCGACCTCGGGCACGGGCTCGCTGCACTCGAGATTCACCGCAGCTTGCGCGCAAGCCTGCCCGCCGAGACGCAGTGCGATCCCTTCCGCGAAAAGTTCGTCGAGGGTGTCCTCCGACAAAACCGGTAGCTCGCCAGCCAGGGTGCCCAGCGCTGGCGTCAATGACTCGAGCGCCGGCAGCGCGAGCGGTGCTGGCGTCGGCGTGAGCGTGCGCGGCAGGCAAGCCGCAGGCGTGAATGCCTCAAACTCGACCGGCTCGAGGTTGGTTTCCGTGATCGCCTCGGGCGGAGCGGCAGGCGGAGGCGGAGCGGCGGGCGGTCGCTGAGACGCGCGCAGCACGACGGGCTCCGGGCGTGTGCAAACCTCCTCCGTCACCAGGACGGCCAGCGGCAAAGCGCGGGTCGGTGACTCCTCGATCGGTGCTTCGTCTTCCGTCAAGAGATCACAGAGATCGACGTCCACTTCGAGCTCTTGAAAACCGGCAGAGACCGCCAACGCGCGCGTAGGCGAGTCCTCACACTCGGCCTCGATTGGGTGCTCTTCGGCGACCGCGATGGCCGTGAGCGGCTGCGCCGACTCACTCACCGCGGGGACCGCAACCGGAGACAACACGAGCGCCGGCTCACTCACCCCGGGAACAGCAACCGGAGACAGCACGAGCGCTGGCTCGCTCGGCAGCTCAATGGACGCCGCACGCGTGAGCTCCGGCGCGGCCAGCGCAGGTTGACGCGCGGCGTTCTCCTGTTCGGGCGCGAGGGCCTGCTCGTCTTTGGCGCGAGCCGTTTCTCGCTGGAGTCTCGAGAGGGCGCGACGCGCGGCCGCTCGATTGGCTGGGATGAGCGCCGCCTCCAGCTCGCGCACCAGACCTTGCAGGCCGGCCGGCGCGCTGCGCCTCGACGCCCGGAGCAGACTCGGATTTCCCGAGCTTGCCACGCAGAGCAACTCGTCCAAGAGCACGCGCAAACTGTGTTCTGCTTGCTCAGCCGAGCTGGCCGCGCCGCTCAGCAGACGAAGCGCGCCGTCGTGAGAGAGCTCCACGTCCGTGGCTTGAACCGCGCGCGGCGCAGCGAGCACTTGATCGGCGACCGCGAGCACCAAATAGCCCGCGCTTTCACCGGCGAGTGACGCACGGCGCGCGCGCGCCGCCCTGATGACTTCCGATAGAGACACGCTCATTGCTCAGCTCCTCGCACCCGGATGCCGTGCTCGGCCAGATAGCGTTTCGTCTGCGCTACGGTAAAAACACCGTCGTGAAAAATCGAAGCGGCGAGCGCGGCGTCCGCGCCGCCCTCGTCCAAACCTTCTCGCAAGTGCTCCAGGGTGCCGACACCGCCGGACGCGATGACCGGGATCTCGACCGCGTCCACCACCGCACGCAAGAGCTCGATATCGTAGCCGGCCCTGGTGCCGTCGCGGTCCATGCTGGTGAGCAGGATCTCGCCCGCGCCGAGCTCGTCGGCTCGTCGCGCCCACTCGACGACGTCGAGCCCGGTCCCACGCCGGCCGCCGTGCGTGAACACTTCGAACCCGCCCTCGGGCCGCCGCTTGGCGTCGATGGCGACGACCAATACCTGCCTCCCCCACCCTTCGGCGATCCGCTCGATCAGCGTCGGGTCGCTGACGGCGGCCGAATTGATGCTGACTTTGTCCGCACCGGCTTCGAGTAAGGCCCGCACGTCGTCCGGTGAGCGGACCCCTCCGCCCACGGTCACCGGCGCGAACACGACCTCCGCCGTGCGCTCCACCACGTCGATCAGCGCGCCGCGCGCCTCATGCGATGCCGTAATATCGAGAAACGTGATCTCATCGGCGCCCGCGGCGTCGTAGCGACGCGCACATTCCACCGGATCGCCCGCATCGCGAATGCCCACAAAATTCACGCCCTTTACGACGCGACCGTCACGCACGTCGAGACATGGGATGATTCTTTTGGCGAGCATGAGACCGAGGGGCTAGTTCTCCCATATGTTACGGGGGCAAGATTGGACAAAGACCTTGCAAGGTTGCCGGGCGACTGCCGGCATTGCGGCCGTTTTGGTCGCTCTTTCCAAGCCAAGGTTATAGTGTGACGGCGATGCAGATTTGCCCCCGCTGCGGCCTGCAAAACCCCCCGGGTGCTTGGGGTTGCACGCAGTGTGGGCTGGCATTTTCCCAGCCCAACCAGACCCTGATGGGGCACGCCGCGCCCGCCATCCCCGCGCCGCCCGGCACGGGCCTTCCGGGCCAGCCTCAACCCCCCCCAGCCAACGCGCAGCAGGCTCGGCAGGCGTTCGGCGGCACGATGATCGGCATGGCGGCGCCGAACGCGCCGATCCCCTCGCCCGCCCACCCGGGGCCCGCGCCTCAATCGCCAGCGAGCGCGCAGCCAGGGCACCCCCATCGTTTCGCGCAAACCATGCTCGGCGGCGCAGCGCCACAATGGGTTTCCCCCACGCCCGACGCCGCGCCCAACGCGAACCACGGCCAGCCGGCTGCGGGCACGTCCCCTCAGTTCGATTTGGGCCGGGGCAACGCCCCCGCTGCAGCCACCATCGTCGGCAATGCTCCGATCCACGCTGCAACCAAGACCGTGCTTGGCGTGGCGCGGCCCGGTGTCGCCCCGTTGCATCCCGGGGAAGCCAAGGCCCGCCCCGCTGCTACCGAACTAATCAAACCCGAGCCTGCTCCGGCACCCGCAGCGCGCGCGGGCCCGCCGCCTCAACAGCCAGCGCCGGCCGCGCGCGTCGAGCGAAAGCCGGTCGAGCGCGAGCGCTTGCCGGTCGCGCCTGCGCGCCGTGCGGAGGCTCCCGCGTCGCCGAAAAAAAAGCCGCAACGAGCACGCATCCCGCTGTTGGCAGCCGCCGCGTTGATCGGCGCGGCGTGTCTCTTTGCCGCCGCCGGGGTCGCTTGGTTTTTGGCCCGTGGTCACGGCTCGCTCGAGGCGCGCATCGAGCTTTCGCCGAGTGGAGCCGAGCGGCTCGGTCTCACGTGTGCTCGCTGCGACGACGGTTCCAGCGCCGAGCTCGACGGCAAGACGGCAGCTTTTGCGGCGCACCACGCGTCGCTCGAGTTGGTGCGCCCCATCAAGGTCGGCGAAAATGCGCTGAGTATCGCGCTCACGACGAAGGGCGGGAGCCCGAGCAACGTGAGTCTGTCGGTCCCACTCGATTTTCGCGTGCGCGGCGATCTCGGTGGCCTCGACGCCGACAAGCCTGAGCTGCGTGTGCTGGTCAACGCGCTACCGGGCTCATTGGTGCAAGTCGACGGGCAGTCGGTCCCGCTCAGCACCGACGGACAAGCGAGCTACGGCGTCGACGTGAGCCGCGACCTAACCGGTCCTGAGCCGACAGTCCAGCGCCTGGTCCGCAAGCTCAGCTACGCCGTTACGCCTCCCGGCGGCAGCATGCAAAGTGGCGAAGTGTCTCTGCAGGTCGGAGTCGTGCCGCTCGTGATCGACGCGCCGGGGCCGTCGATCGTGCTGGAAACGCCGACGTTCGTTCTCGCGGGCGGCACGCTCAAAGGCGGCTCGCTGAAGGTGGGCGAGCGACCGATCACCGTCGACCCCGCCGGTCGTTTTGCCCAAATGATGAACGTGTCTTCGCTGGGCGAGACCACAATCGTCGTGCGCGCAAGCGCCAAGGACTACGCTCCGAGACTGATGCCCGTGCGCGTGCGGCGCGTGGAGAGCCTGGCCAAAGAGGCGGAGCGCCTGCAGAAACAAATGACCACGAGCTACAGCGCCTTGACGAGCCAGATGGACGTCAATCACGCACTCGACGTCGCGCTGGAAGGTTTCGTCAGCGACGTGCGCTCGGAAAGCTACACCACGGTGGTACTCCTCGACATCAAGAACGGGTGCGCCAAAAGCCCGTGTCTGGTCAAAGTGAGCTGCGGAACCGCCCTGAGTTTGTCGAAGCGCGACAAGGTTCAAACAATCGGCAAGCTCGTCGGTAGCGTGGACGGACCACGCACGGGCAGCAGGATTCCGCACGTGAACGCAGACTTTCTGGTCAAGGTTAGCCGTTGACCGATCGGCCCGAAGCGGGGCCGCTCGCTTGCCCCGACTGCGGCAACAGCCACGATGCGCTCGCGCGCTTTTGCAGCCATTGTGGCCTTTCGCTCGTAGCGCTCCGCATCCCGATCGACACGCGAGCGTTCGCCGCCCACGAGATCTCGCGCACGAGTCTGCAGCGGGTCGCGTTGGATTCGACGCGGCCGCCGTCCAGCAGGGCGCCCAGCGCAGCACTGCACGACCGCCCAACGGACCCGGGTTACCTCGCCGACCCGTTGATCGGCATGGTGATCGCCGAACGATACCGAATCCTCGAGCAGATCGGACGCGGCGGCATGGGCGTCGTTTACCGCGCCGAGCACGCGCGCATCGGCAAGTTGATGGCCTTGAAGCTACTCGCCGGCGAGCTGACTCGAGACCGCGAGCAAGTCGCCCGCTTCAAGCGTGAAGCACTCTTGGCGAGCAAACTCTCGAGCCCGAACACCGTACAAGTGTTCGACTTCGGCACCTCGGAGACGCTCGTATATCTGGCGATGGAATACTTACGCGGGGAGGATCTCTCGCGCTTGATCCGACGTCAGGGTCCGCTCGGCGTCGAGCGCACCGCCAAAATAGTGATCCAGATCTGCGCGTCGCTCGGTGAAGCACACGACAAAGGCATCGTCCATCGTGATCTCAAGCCCGAAAATATCCTGATCGTCCCGGGGCCGAACGGCGAGGATCTGGTGAAGGTGCTCGACTTCGGCCTGGCCAAGCTGCGCGAATCTCCCGAGTTGTCCGATGTCACGACGCGTGGCGCGATCGTGGGCACGCCCTACTACATGTCGCCCGAGCAGATCCGCGGCGAATCCGTGGGGCCGCAAAGCGACGTCTACTCACTCGGCGCCCTGATGTACGCCTGCCTGACAGCCAGCTTCGTGTTCGACGGCAACACGCCGATGGCCGTACTGAGTCGTCATCTCACCGACGACCCCGTGAGCCCGTCGCAGCGCTTCCCCGAACTCGCCATTCCCGAAGCCATCAGCCAAGTAGTGATGTCGACGCTGCGCAAAGACCCCGCGCGACGCCTACCGAGCGTCGTCGCGCTCCGGGATTCTCTGGTTTCTGCGCTCGACGAACGGGAGCAGCAGCATCTGGCCGCCCTGCTCGAACTCCCGACCCTACGCCAAGGCGAGGCACACAACGACGAACTCGCCACGCGCGACGAAATCGAAGCGTATGAGCGCCGCCTGCGCGCGCGCGGTCGGTTCGCGTGGGCACTCGCGCTGGCCGCACTGTTCGGCGCTCTGGCGATCGCGGCCCGCGTGTACCTGCGCATGACGGCTGTCGTCGCATTCGACGGCAACGAGCACGAGCCGAACGATTCGGCGAGCTCCGCCAACCCAGTTCCGTTCGGTGAGTCCGTGAACGGGCAACTCGGCAAGCGCATCGACCAGCAGCGCAGCGATCGCGATTTTTTCAGCCTGGACGTGCCGAGCTCGGCGAACACGCTGCGCATCGAATTCGCCGCGATTCCGAACATGGCAAGCTGTCTCTTACTCTATCCGCACGGGGACGAATCGCCGCGCGAGCGCTACTGCTTGGGCAGCGCTGGACTCGATTTGAGCATCCCAGCTCTGCGCATACCGCCAGGGAAATATCTACTGGCGGTGATGCAAGATCGCGATACCTACAGCCACGATCCACCGCCACCCGTGTTCGAAAACGTGTCGGACAGTTATCGGCTGAGCGTGTCGAAATCAGAAGGTGGCAGCGACGAGGAAATCGAACCGAACGACACGCCGAGCGCAGGGTCTCCGGTCGCCGTGGGTCAGACCGTGCGCGGGAGGTTGGCTTGGATGCGGGACGTCGACGTCTTTTGCGTGTCGACCGGGGCCGCCCGCATCCGCTTCGAGATCGAGGATCCGAGGCCTCGACCGCGCACCGCCGTCCTGGAAGTGACGCCGCTCGCCGGACCCGATCGCGACGTACCCGTGCGCGTGCATCGGCCTGGCACCGACGTAACCGCCTCGGCGCGCGACGTGGTCGGCCGATATCGTAGCGACGCGCTGCCGGTCGAGTCGGGGGCGCCGGCCTGCGTCTCGCTGTCGCTGACACCCAATCCGTGGGCGCCTACGCCTCACCCGCTGGTCGCTCCTGCCGGCGACCAAGAGTATTCG
>DASYCR010000709.1:0-2437 GCA_036500095.1 Polyangiaceae bacterium | reverse complement strand
ACCGTCAAACGAATCATTTCTCAACTGCGGGAGACGGGGTACGTGAACATTCGGGACGAGCACGTCGAGCTACCTGATCTCGAGAACCTGCGCGAGCTCTACAATTTGCTGGGGGTCAAGGATCAGCTGCGCGGCACCGTGCGGGAACGGGGGCGCGGTTGATACGGAACTTTGCGGGCGCTTGCCTCGCGCTCGTCTTGGCAGCCTGCGGCTCACGCCACGGCCTCGGCCCAGGGGCCCAGGACCCCTCACGTGTGAGCGAGAGCGAATATGACGTCGCCCGCGATTTGTGGCTGCGCAGGAGCAAACCGCGCGATGCGCTCGAGCACGCTCTCAAAGCGGTAGACCTCGACTCAGACAACGCCGAAGCAGCCCACTTGGTCGCCCTGCTCTACCTGGACTTTTGCGCCCGGGGCCCGGATGATTGTCGGCTCGGCGAGGCGGAAAAACACGCGCGGGCTGCAGTGAACGCGCGGCCGGACTTTCGTGAGGCCAAAAACACCCTGGCCGTCGTGCTCATTCACGAGAAGCGCTACGCGGAAGCGGTGTCACTGCTCAAGCCGCTGACCGAGGACATCCTCTATCAAACTCCGGAAAATGCTTGGGGCAACCTGGGGTGGGCCTATCTCGAACTGAAACAGCTCGATCCGGCGATCGATGCGTTGAAGCGCAGCATCGCGGCCCAACCCCTGTTCTGCGTCGGAAACTATCGGCTCGGCATAGCCTACGAGCGGAAGAAAGAGCTCACCTCGGCGCTCGATTCGTTTACGCGCGCACTGGAAACAGAAGCCCCTGGTTGTAACTCTTTGCAAGACGCGCTCGAAGCGCGCGCTCGCGTCCAGATGCGACTCGGCGCGACGGATGCAGCCCGGGCGGATCTAGATCGCTGCGTCGCGCTCGCGGGAAACACGGATACCGGCAAAGAATGCGGATCCATGCTCAAAAACTTCAAGTAGTCTCTGTCCGCTTCGCATGGACACCGTCGGAAGTTTTCTACGCCACGCACGCGAATCGAGAGCGATGAGCGTGGAGGAGATCTCGCGCTCGACGCGTATGCCGAGCTCCAGCGTGGAACGGATCGAAGCCGATCGCTTCGATGAATTGCCGGGCGAAGTGTTCGTGCGCGGTTTTCTGAAGGCCTACGCGCGCGCGCTCGGCGTGCCGGCCGACGAGGTGCTCGCCCGCTACACGGCCAGCCGGCGCGTGGCGTGGGTCACCCCGCTGCCGATGGCGAACGTGGTCAAGCCGGCCCGTTCGCGCCGTTTCGGTGTCGCGATTGCATTCGTGCTGCTGCTGATCTTGTTCACGCTCGCGCTGAGCATCGTGCTCAAGCCCCGCGGCGACGACATGCCGCAAGAGCTGTCGTCGCGCGCATGCAGCGCGAAGTTCATTTGAGCGTGGCGCGTTCTGCTCGCTCAGCGAGCGAGACGCGCACGGCTCAAGCACTGCTGCTCCGTCGTGTCGACTACGGTGACAGCGATCTGATCCTGACGTTGCTCACCGACGCTCAGGGTCGCATCAGCGCGCTCGCCCGCGGCGCACGTAAGAGCCAGAAGCGATTCGGCGGCGCGCTCGAACCCATGCACACGCTCGGCGTGCGCTACGATGAACGCGCAGCGGCGGAGCTCGTTACTCTGCGCGAGGCGAAAATTGTCGTGCCGCGCGCGCGCATCCTAACGAGCCTGGAAAGGCTGGAAGCCGCTGGCATTGCGCTCGGCTGGGTGCGCAAAGCAGCGCCTCCGCGCGTGCCGGAACCCGAAGTCTGGCGGGAACTTTCCACGCTGCTCGATCAACTCTCGGACAGCGCGGACCAGAGCGAGCCGCAGGCGCGTCTCGCCGCCGCCGGTCTGCGTTTGCTCACGGCATTTGGTTGGGGGATCGATCTCCTGCGTTGTGTGAGCTGCGGCAAACTCGCAGCACTCAACCAGGGCGCAGCGGTCGACCCGGGCCGTGGCGGCCTCGTGTGCCAGAGCTGTGGCGGAGCGCGCATTCACTTGAGCGGCAAGCAGCGCGAGGCGCTGCACGCCGTGGGTAGCGGGGGCAGCCTCGAGCAGGACGACGCGCGCGTAGCTCTCCGGTTGGTCGAACAGGCGCTGAAAGCGCACGGTGGGATCGAATGAGCAACTCTGAGCGCGCCAAGATCACGGGACGCGCCGGCATCGTCGCCGCCGGCACGCTGCTCAGTCGCCTGCTCGGACTCGTGCGCGATCAAGTGATCGCGGCCATGTTCTCGCGCGCGATCACCGACGCCTTTTTCGTCGCGTTCACGATCCCGAACGTGCTCCGGCAGCTGCTCGCAGAAGGTGCCCTGCAAAGCGCATTCGTGCCCGTGCTCGGCAAGCTACGTGAGCAGCAAGGCGACGACGCCGCGCGCCGTTTTTTTCGCGCGGCGCGCGGGCTATCGCTGCTCGTCTTGTTCCTGGTGACCGTGCTGGGC
>DASYCR010000708.1:0-2436 GCA_036500095.1 Polyangiaceae bacterium | reverse complement strand
CCGACGCCGACGCGCGCCGCCTCGGACAGAAATACGCGCTCGACCGGGAAACGCATGAAGTCGCCCTGGAACTCGTCGTCGAGCCGCGCGCGCGCGTGCGGCGACAGCTCGCCCGTGATGTCGACGCCGTAGGTCGCTCTGAAGCGCGGCCTCAGGCTCGCGGGAATCAGATTCAACGGCGACTCGTGCAGCGGCGAGCCCTGCAATGCGTACAGCCCACCGTCTTCCGTGTGGCTGTATTCCTCGAGGCCGCGCTTGAGGAGGATCACGAGCGTCGACTTGCCGCCCGACGGCGGCCCGAGCAGCAGCAGCAGCCGGCGGCCCACGTCGGAGCCCGCGGCCGCGGCCTTGAAATAATCGATCACGCGGTCGAGCGCGCCGTCGATGCCGAACAGCTCGCCCGCGAACAAGGCCTTCTCCGACGCGGCGGGGTGCCGATCGTTCGGCGAGACCGCCGGCGGGAGCTGAGCGTCGCGATACCAGCACAACATGTCGTAGATGTACTGGTGCGAGGAGCGGGTTAATTTGGAGGCATCCCTCGGCAGGATGTCTTGGAGGAAATCTGCGAACGTGCCGCGCCAATTTTGCGCGTGATGCTCGGTAGCGAAGGCCGTGAGGTCGTCGATGAATGAGTGGCGGGAAGTGTCCTTGAGCAAGCTCGTTTCCCGGTGAGCAGCAAGAGACTCCGATAGTGTCATCTTTATCCTCTTACGCTTTATTCGAGGTCCACACAGGCGTGCGGCTGTTTTTTTGTTGTTGCTTTTTGACTGTCGGAACGCCCTCCGTTGTTTGCTTTCCTTGCTATTTAGATGAACGCGCTCAAGCAACGTTCCGTTAAATAGCCTCGGTGCCAGGCTCGTTTCTTCGGGCTCGAGTGTCTGTGCGCGCAGTCACAATAATGGCGAATCGTTCAACATAATTGCTTCCGACGCAACATGACTTTTTGCAACCATCAATTCACGGAGTTGCAATTGCGAGTCCCACTCGCAGCAGCGCTCAGCCGAATCCAGCACTCACCGTGACGACGTGCAAAACGCGCGCCGTCGCTGGTGCTGCACGGGGAGTAGGAACGGTTCTTACGCGCGCACGCGCGTTCAGGTTGGTCTCAAAGTCGTGACGGCGCGCGGGGTTGGCGCCTTTGGACACGTCGGCGAGGGCTACTTCTCGCCGCCGCCCTTCGCCGCCGTGCGGCGTGCCTCGAGCAGTGAGCGGCGCATGTCGATCGCGATCGTCGACTCGGGCTTCGCGTCGGCCTTTTTCTCGAGCTCCTCGATCGCGAGAACGTCCGAGTCGGAAAGTGACGGCAAGTTCACCGAGGTCTCGGCCGTCGAGCTGTTGCCCTTCACCGACTGATACTTGCGTTTCCACGCCTCGGCGCTGCGCTTGAGCTCGGTGATCGTGTTGGAGTGCCGGTTGAGCGTCGCCTCGAGCTGACGGATGATCTCGCGCTTCTCGTCGAGGCCGGTCTCGAGCGCCGCGACTCGGTCCTGATCGGCCCGCAGGCTCTTGATCATTGCCTTGCGGGCGTCGAGCTCGGCGCGCAAAGCCTCGAGCTCGGTGGACTCGTCCTTCGCCTTGCCTTTCGCCTCGCGCAAAACGGCGAGCTCTTTGTTCTGTCCCTCGATCCGCAGCTCGGCCTTCTGCAACCCGCCCTTGAGATCTTCGACGGAGCGCTCCTTGACCTTCACGTCGGCCTTGAGGCGGTCGAAGACGTCAGAGTCGCGGCGCAACGCGCGGACCAGCTCTTTCTTGCTGTCCAGCTCGGAGCTCACGCGCTCGAACTCGAGATCCTTCTCGCGGACTTCCTTGCGCAGCTTCGACGCTTCCTCCGCCTCGGCCTTCAGCGCGTCGATCAATTGGTCCTGACCGTCGACGCGCTTCTTGAGGTCGGCCGCTTGCTCGCCGTGAGTCTCGACGCGGCCTTCGAGCTCGGCCACGCGCGCGCGCTTCTCGTCGAGCTCGCGAAGCACGAGCGAGAGCTCGGAGCCCCAGTCCGCGAGCAGCCCGGTCAGACGATCGCGAAGGTCCTGAATCGACGCTGGGTCGGTCATGACGGAATGTCCGGAGAAACAGCGCCTTACCGTGCCGTTTCCAGCGGCCGATTACGGTGAATCACGTCACAACTGAGAGACGCTGGTGGGGGCTAGCCGATGGCAGCTGTTGAGCGGCGCGACGCTGCCCGATCGAGGGACGCCAAAGCGGCCGATCGCTCGCGTCAGCGAAAGCGCTTTTGCAGCGCGGCGAGCGCGTCGGCTCCTGGGCACAACGCGTCGTAGGGAACTTGATTCAGCGGCGTCGCGGTCGTGCCGTTGATCTCGTGCAAGTCCGGCTCGCCCTCGTCGACATAGAGCAGCCCGGTAACGATCTCGCCATCGCGTTGATGCTCGCTCAGGTACTCGATCGTGTCGGCGCGGCTACCGACCTTGAAGTCCTTAT
>DASYCR010000707.1:0-5196 GCA_036500095.1 Polyangiaceae bacterium | reverse complement strand
CATTTTCCGGCGGCGCAAACGCGTCGATTGCCGAGACGCCCGTCAGGCCGTCGAGCGCGGCTCGCACCGGCTTGAGCTCGCGCGGCGCGACGCAGACGATAAAGTTGGCGCTGCTCCCGCTCGCGCGCGCGGCGTCGATCGTGGCGCGGAAATCGGAGGCGAGCTCGGCGTTCAGGACCGCTAGCCGTAGATCGGCGGTTTGCGAAAAGCGCGCGGCGTCTTCGGCGGTCACCGCGAAGGTCACGGCGTAGCCCGCGTTGCGAAGCACGCGCCCGACTACTGTGCGTCGAGTGCGATCCGCGTCCGCCACGAGCGCCATACCGCGGCCAGCCGAAGGCGGCGTCGGGGTCTCGCGCGGAAGCGTGCGCAAGCGCGTGAGCAGCGCTCGCGTGCGCTCGAGCGGCAGCAGGTCGTCGGCGCCCCAGCTGAACGCGTCGCTGAAGCTCAAGTCGGTCACCTCTCGTGACAGCGCGATCATCGGCAGCAGTGCGTGCCGCGCGCTGCTGCGCGTTTGAACGGCGAGCGACTCGGACGCCTCGCTGTCGAGCAACATGGCGCTCGCTTCGTGTGAGGCCAGCCAGCGTCCGGCCTCCTCGGCGGATTCCTCGGCGTGCAAGGTGAACGCGGCTTGCTCCGCCGCTACCGACAGCGCGAGCCGTTCGTCACGTCGAAATCGGCCGAACGCCAACAGGTCGCGGGTGTCCATCAACGTCCGTACGGCCACGGCGTGCCGCGCCTAAAGTCCCGTCGGGCGGGACGGCGCAGAGCTCTATGCCGAGAAAATCTGCTGGATCTCGCCTTCCATCGCGGAAGGAGCGATCTTCTTCGCTAGGGCGAGCTCCTGAACGAGCAGGCTGCGGGCTTGATCGAGCAGACGTCGCTCGCCGAAGGAGAGATCCTTGTCGAACTTCAGGCGATACATATCCCGGAGAACCTTCGCGATTTCCGAGGGCAAACCGCTCTTGAGCATCTCGGTGTACGCGCGAAACCGACGATTCCACGGCTGGAGGTCCACGGCGACTTCCGGTGCTTTCAGGATATCCAGGATTTTCTGGGCTTCCTTCTTCTTCATGACCGGCCGCAGGCCAACCCGCGAGGCTGCCTCGGTGGGCACCATGACCTTGAGGCCGCTGTCGCGGATCTTGATCACGTAGCAGGAGGTCTTGCGCCCACCTCCGAAATCGCGCTCTTCGAGCTGCTCGACTTCACCCACCCCGTGGGCCGGGTGCACTGCCATGTCGCCTGCTTTGAAAGTGTAGCGTCCAACGACTTCTGTGTTCACCGAAGAATGCCCTCCAAAATGGATGTAGCGCGGTCACGCCAGGACAAACCAGCGTCCACCAAGCGAAACCCTCCTGCACTCAAGCGAAAACCGCCGAGATTTCGACTGAAACGCCGCGGTGCAGCACGGCGGAGTCCTAGCATTCAATAGCCTCTCGGGTCAATCAGTTAGAGTTTAATGCTCTCGCCATAGATCTCCGAAATTTCTGCTTTTTTTACGGCGCGGGGGCAGGCGCACCCGGATGCTCGGCGCGGGGGGTAAGCCGAAGAATCTCGGATACATCCGTTAGGACCGCCGCTCGCAGGCCATGAACGAGGGGTTCCACGGGCAGTACGCACACCATGCGAAGACCAGCTTGTTCCGCCGATATCCGCGGCGGCTCCCCCTGGTCGATGCCAAGCAGCCTGCCGGTCGACGAGTGGGAAAGGGATTGCCAGGCCTCGGCCAGCGCGGACGTTGCGCGTTCTGGGTCGTCTTTGAAATCACCCAGCAAGATGAAGGTAATCGAGAGGCTTGCCGGGGCCACGGGGTCGATGCCAGCGCCCACGGCCAACGCCGAGCCGAGTAGCCCGTTGGCCGCTCGTTGCCAGTCATCCGGGAACGGGCCTGGAGCGAACGCCACGAGCGGGGCGTCCTCGAAATTTGGCATGTCGCGCAGCGCCGAGCCGCGCAGCGCAGTGGGCGAGCTCTTCAACCGTCCTCGGGCAAAGGCCTCCACGATGCGTGAGGGCGTGGGATCACCGACCGCGACCGCGAGTGTGCGCTCATCGAGTGTGAGAAGAGTTTCGGGGGTTTGGCCGATCACGCCACTGATGCGGCGGATGCCTGGGTACGGCTCTTTGTCGATCGCGCCGGCGACGAGGCGCTCGCTGAAACGCGCACGCACGTCCGCGGCGGTCCCCGTCGGCAAGCTCGCCATATAGAGAGTGCCGTAGTCGAAAGCGGCGATCAGAGCGCTCGGAACCCTACGCAAATCCACGCCGCTCGCCGTCGCGAATGCGTCTAGCCCTGCGTGAGGGGTGAGGCCGACGATGACGCGACTGGTCAGCGGATTTTCGAGCAAAGCCTGAGGCTTTGCTTCGACCAACCAGCGCAGGCCAGCCGCAGGCACGTAGTCCGCGAGTGGCCCTTGGTGAAGACTCGGTCGTGCTTGCGGGGGTGCAGCGACGGCAGGGGCCTTGGCGCACGCGAGCGCAAACGCGAACGCGGCGAGATTCGCGAAGAAGGCCGAGCGATACGAGGCGGCGCTCGCAACCCTCGCGGCCCTCTGTCGTCTAGTCGTCGTCGTCGTCGTCGCCTTCGTCGCCACCGGTGATCGGGGTGTGCCGGCTCGCATTGACGAGCTCTTTCAGCTCTTTGCCAACTTTGAAAAACGGCAAGCGCTTGGCCGGCACCGGCACGGGCTGCCCGGTGCGGGGATTGCGACCCGCGTACGGTTTGTACGGGCGAACCGTGAAGCTGCCGTAGCCACGGATCTCAATGCCTTCGCCACGTTGCAGCGCTTCCGTCATTGCGTCGAACACGCAGTTGACGACCATTTCCGCGCGAGCCTTGGTCAGCTCTCCCCGGCTGGCAATCGCCTCGATGAGCTCACTTTTGGTCATCTGTTGGATGCCTCCCTCTACGCCAGGAGAAGTCGATCGTCTGTTCTAACGCCTCAATTGTCAACGCCTTTTCATGAACGCGCATGAAGTCACTATCGCCAGCCGGGCGCAGCCGGACTCAGTGTGGGGTGAGTTCCACGTAGTCGAGAAACCCCGAATCGGAGGTTTCGACGGTGAACGATGTCGGTCCGCGGTTCAATCCGACGGGACCGAAGGGGATTGTGCGGCAAGGCGTCGGCCCGCTGGCAGCCGCCTCGAGTCTGGTTCCACCTAGTGTCGCATGTAAGATCGGCGCCGAATCCGGCTCGCCGACCCATCCCACGCGGAGATCATACTGGCCGCCGACCAGGACACCGATCCCGATCGTGACGCTGGCCCGCCCATGGTCCGGGTGGAGGAGCAAGCCCCCACCGCCCGAGGCGCACGGACGAAAATCTGGATAGGCCGAGCCGGTCACGGCGAGTGCCGGCCATTCATTTTCTGCTTCGACGCGGAGCGCTCGCCCCGCCGTAGGCTCGAAGGACTCAACGACTGCCGCACCGGTATCGACCCGATACCGATAGCGATGGCTCTCGGGGCGGCCGAGCTCTTGCCACAGGAGAAAGTCGTGCGCGTCGTCTCGCTCGCGCGCGACAACGAGTTCGTTCGGTGCCCGCGCGCCGGGCAGGTGAGCCAGGTTGAAGCCGTGGTCCGTGCCGATGAACAGCAGACCACGCGTTACGTGAGCGCGCTCAAGCAGCCCCGGCTCGAACATCGGCCTCCCTCCCTCTCGCTCAGCGAGCGCTCGATGCTCGAAACTCCCGTGGAGCGCGAAGCCGCCGAGCGCAAATGGGATGGCGAAACGGACGACGCGAAGGCGCACGAGCGCGCTCGCCAACAGCACGTGCTCGAGTGGCAAGGCTTCGGCGAACAAGCGGGCGCCTGCGCCGGGGTAACTGCCGTCGAAGTAGAACGGCGCGTAGGCGAGCATGAGCGCGGCGACCGTGGCCAGCAGGAAGCGTGCTGCATGAGGTCGCGAGTCGCGCCACGCGGAGTAGACGGCGAGCGGCGCGAGCGGGGCCGCGTTGGCGACATCGATGCTGTGCACCGCGAGCCGGCGCAAGGTGTTGCTGGCAGCCTGCGCGAGGCCGTAGCCGTGGGCAAGACGAGCTCGGACGTACTCGCCGTGTTCGAACAAACAACCGATCTGCGAGCCGAAGCCGTAGCGAAAGCAGCCGGGCGGTCCGTCCGCGAGCTCGTAGTAGCGAAGCTGTGCGGACAGCGCGCTGCCCGCAATGGCGTGCTCATAGCTCGCGAACAAGAGCAGACCGGGCGCCAGCCCGAGGGCGAAGGGCAAGAGCGCGCTCGGCTTGTGCCGTAAACACCAACCCGAGGCTAGTAACCCGACCATGCCCGACACCGGGCGCGTTGCGATGAGCCAGCCGATCGCAAGGCCACTCGCTCCCGCGGCGCGTGCGGAACTACGCAGAGCTTGCAGAATACCTACCGTCAGCAATAGCGCGCTCAGGCCGTGCGACATAGTGTCGGCCGTGTGGTACCTGAGCGCCGCGCATAACGCGGAGAGCAGCGCGGCGAGCCGCGCCGTGGATTCGTCGGCGGAGACTTGCTTGGCGAGCGCGTAGGTCGCCCAGACGAGCAGGCCGCCGAGCAGCGGTCCGATCGCGAGCGGCACGCGCGCTAGAAAGCCGAGCGCCAGCAGTGCCGGATAGCCGGGCGGAAAAATGACGGCGAGCGATGAGTCGCCCTCGGGTAGCAGGAAGCGTCCGCGAAAGGAGCCGCTCGGCCACGGCACGGGAAACGCAAAGTAGCCGCGTGAAAACGCGCGCGCCTCGAGAAAATAGCTGGTCGCGTCGATGATACGCGGACCGCCGCGCAGGTAGTACGCGACGTAGCCGAGCGACAAGAGTGCCGCGAGCGAGCCGAGCGCGAGCACCGCTTGGCGCGTCGAGAGCGCGCTCGCGCTGCGCGCGAGCCGAACCGAGATCGGCGGCGCGAGCAACAACAGCGCGGCGCCGAGGGCTCCCCACGCGACGCCGTCCGGAGGGAGGCCGAGCGTGGTGTACGGTGACGTCAAAGGCGTTGCACCGCCCAGACCTGGTAGAGCGCTCGCTCGACGTTGCTCGGACCGAGTCGTACCGTGAGCCGTCGCGTGTTCGATGCGGGCAGCGGGACGCGCACTTCGCTCCAGCCGTCCCGCGCGGGCAGCGTCACGTGCACCGGGCGCTCGCCGTCGAGGTAGACGTCGAAGTCCGTCGTCACGGTCGGCGCGGAGCGAACCACGAGGTCGAGTGGGCGCCCGGGCGTGAGTCG
>DASYCR010000706.1:0-2602 GCA_036500095.1 Polyangiaceae bacterium | reverse complement strand
TGACACCGCGCAAAAAAGAAAACGCCCGGGCGAGCAACCCAGGCGCTTTCAGCAACTCGAAACGAAACGGAACAGACATGAAAAAGCTAGCACCCAAGCCCTTGGCCGCAAGCCCCAAGGCCGCAACGCGCACTGCCGCGCCCGACGCTCATACCCTTGCAGAGATGGGTCTGTCGCCGATCCGAATCGCGAAGCGCGACAAGCCTCCGATCGATACCGGATGGCAGAGCGCACCGATCGACGCCGAAGCGGTCGACGCTTGGCTCGCGCAAGGCGGCAACGTCGGGCTCCGCATGGGCGAGCAACCGGGCGGGACGCGCCTTGTCGCACTCGACGAAGACGAACCAGGATCGTTGGTGCGTGCCGAAGCGACGCTAGGCGCTTTGCCGCTAACGCTCACCGCGCGCACAGGAAGCGGCGGGCAACACCGCATTTTCGAGTGGCCCGATGGGCGCGAGCTTCCGAAAGGGCGCGTGCGTGCGCTCGAAGGGATCGACGTTCGCTCGCAAGGCGGGCAAATCGTGGTCGCTCCGAGCGTGCACCCCAACGGCAAACCGTACGAGTGGACGGCGATCGAGCTGCCCGCGACGCTACCCGACGCCTGGTGTGATGCGTTACTCGCCGGCCGGCCTGCGCGCGCGAAGGCGCTGCCGCGAGCGAGTGTCAGTGCCACCGCGCCCGCGCGCGTTGACGATCCGATCGTCAGGGCGGTGTATCCACACTACGCGCCGAAACACAGCGGCCGGCATGGGATTGTTAGACCGCTCGCCGCGTACCTGGCTCGCCGCGGGAAAGATGACGACTACATCGCGAGCGTGTTCATGGCGCTGCCGAGCGACACGAAACCCGCACGCGTAGCTCAGGCACTCGAAGCCGCTCAGCAAGCACGTCGCGGAGAGGAAACACCGGGTTGGAAAGCGCTATGCGAACGGCTCGGCGAGGACACGGCCCGCGAAATCGAGCGCGCCGCAAAGGACCCGCGCGAGCCCGAAGGCTTCCCGGGCATTTGGTCCCAGTGGTGGGCGCGCGCGTATACGCTGCCGAACGGCTGGGCCGTTCGCAAAGCGTCTAACGACGCGGCGCCCACGCCGACGCCCGCGCCAAGCGAGCCGCCGCCGTCGACAGGTGGCCGCGATCCCGAGGTCGACCATGTGATCGAGCACCTTGCCACCCCCGCCGTCAACGTGTACCAGCGCGGCGGACAGCTCGTCACGATCACGCGGGACGCGCATGTCGACGGCGGGATCGTCCGCCCTGTTGGCGCGCCAACGATCCGAGCGCTCGTGCCAGCGCGGCTCAAAGAGATCATCCGCATGACGGCCGGGCAGCGCCAGGCTCAGCTAGCGAGCGAGGTGGTCGCGCGTGGCGAGTGGGCCGGGATCCGTCCGCTGGACGCGATCGTCTCTTATCCAGTGATGCGTCGTGACGGTACGCTGCTCATGTCAAGCGGCTACGACGCGGCGACGCGCACGCTAGCGGAGATCGCGATCAGCGTGGATGTACCCGACGCGCCGACGCAAGCAGACGCGCGGGCGGGGCTCGCGATGCTCGCGGATCTCGTGTGCGATTTCCCCTTCGCAGACGCCGCGCACCGCTCGGCCTGGCTCGCGCTCGTGCTAACGATCGTGGCGCGTCCGGCGATCGACGGGCCTACGCCGATGCTACTGCTTGATGCGAATCAGCGCGGCGCGGGCAAAACGATGCTTGCGGACGTTGCTGCCCTGATCACAACCGGAGCCAGCGCGCCCAGGCGCACGGCGCCGGAGACTGCCGAGGAGTGGCGCAAGGTGATATTTGCGATGCTGCTCGCTGGCGATCCGATCTGCTTGATCGACAACGTAACGCGCATGCTTGTGAGCGCGGCTCTGGATGCGATGCTTACCGGCACGACCTATCAGGATCGTGTGCTTGGCGTGAGCGAGCAGCGGACTGTAGCCGTGCGGACAGTGATGATCGCCAGCGCGAACAATTGTCGCATCTCGACGGACCTTGTCCGCCGCTCGCTCCACTGCCGGCTCGAGTCGGATAGCGAGACGCCAGCCGATCGGCGCAACGCGGATGACTCGCCGTACGAGTATCGTTACCCGGATCTGCTCACACATGTCCGCGAGCACCGCGCGGAGCTACTCGCCGCTGCGCTAACGGTCCTACGCGCGTACGCCGTTGCGGGGCAAACGCCTGTGCAAGCCCGGGCCATGGGCAGCTATCCGGCTTGGTGCCGAGTCGTGCGTGATGCCCTCGTCTGGGCCGGCGGCGCGGACCCCGTCACCACACAGGACGAGCTGCGCGAGAGTTCGGACGTGGAGCGCGACGAGCTGCGCGATCTGCTCACGGCATGGCACGCGGTGCTCGGCGAGCAGGCCGTGACGACGCGAGAGCTGCTAGCCGTGGCGCGCGGCGGCCCCGTGCCTGGCGTCGAGCGGGCGCGCCGACACGGTCGGTACTCGGCCGGGCCAAGCGAGGCCGAATCGGAGCGGGCCGGCGCCCTGCTCGATGCCCTGCGCGGCATCACGCCGGGCGGGGCTGAGCCAGCCGCCCACGCCATCGGCAATCGCCTGCGCACCATACGAGGCCAGCTCGTGGGGGATCTCGTGCTGCGTGA
>DASYCR010000705.1:0-1797 GCA_036500095.1 Polyangiaceae bacterium | reverse complement strand
TCGAATTGCCGGCGGTCGCGCTGGCACCGCCCGTGCTTACACCGCTCGTACCACCGAGCACCGCTCCGGCCGCCGCAGCGCTTGCCGTGCCGCCTGCGCCAGCTCCGCTCGCTCCGCCTGCTGCCGGTGCGTCTGATGCGAGCACGAAGGAGCACGAGAATTGCGCATTGCACTTGGCGCCCACGCTCTGACACTTGCAGTCCGCCGAAGTGTTGCACCAGCCGTCCGAGCCGCGCGATTTGCTGCCCGCCGCCTGACACACGTGGCTCGCGCTGCTGACCCATTGGCAAACCTGAGCACCGCAGGTAGTCCCCGGGCAGTCCATATCCGTGACGCAGTCGGCGGCTAGGCTCGCCTTTGGCCAGGCTGACACGAGGGCGAATGCGCCCCATGCGAACGCCGCGTTGAGCACCCTCGAGCATCGATTCATGGGCAGCATCTCACCCTTTGGTAGGGCACCGGCGCGAGGAAGCTTGCCGCGCGCTTCAGACTTGCACGAGATCGCCCACGCGGAGCACGCCCGGGCCGTCGTGAACCAGGTTCATGCCGAACCAGACGCGTGAATCCTCGAGCCGAAAAGTGGCGAGGGTGCGCAGCGGCTCTCCGCTCGCTAGGCCTGTTTCGACGTCGATCGTGGTCACCACACAGCGATCGCAGCGCTTGACGCCGCGGAAGGAGATGGCACCGAGGCGCACTTCGGCAAAACCATCTTCCGCGAATGGCTCGGTGCCGCGAACCACGATGTTCGGGCGAAAGCGAATCATCGGCACGGGCTCACTCAGCCGCCGATTCAGATCCTCGAGTGAGGCCTCCGAGATCAGCAAGAACGGGTAACCGTCGGCGAAGCCCACGATGTCACCCGAGCGCGCGCGCGCCGGGTTCACCTGACGGCGCTGTGCGTCCGGCATGTACACGAGCTCGTGCCGCTCGCCCAAGTACTCCGAAAACCAAGCGCTGCCTTCCGCGTGACTGCAGCCCACGCTCAGATCATTCCAAATTTGGACGCGGCGCTCGGATCCGCTCTCGTCGCTGCGCGCCACTATTAGCGGCGAAAATCCGGGAGCCTCGACGCGCAGCGAGGCTCCGGCGAAGCTCACGCTCACGAGCGCGAGCTTTGCGACCTTACGCTGGCTGACGAAGCGACCCGCTTCATCCACGATCATCCAGCGCCGATCCGCCTCGAAGCCGCGCTCGACGATCGGCCACTCTGTGACGCGCACGCCGCGGCACGCCTTGATCGGATACACGTATAGGTCGGAGACGACGGGCACGCCCTGCCCTAGCTCAACGTTTGATGCCCGGGCTGGCTTCGGACGAGCCTAGATATTTCCCGATTTCCTCGCGCTTGTTCTGCACCTGATCCAAGAGCGCGAGCGCATGCGCGGTGCGTTGGGGAGCCGAGGTGTCTGGGTGCGCGAGGCGCACTTTGTCCCAACGCAACTTCAACGTGTTCTGCAGCTCACGCAGGTCGTACACCGCGCGGCGATGTACGTTGCGAAACGAGTCCGACGGCCACGCGGAGTCGATCGCGACGCAGATCGCGGCGAGCGCACTGAGCACTACTGCCGCCTTCGGCTGAGCGAGACCCGCGCTCACCGCCGCCGCGGCCGCGCTCATGAACGCAAGGCCGCGCAGCACCCAGAAGCGCAATTTGTCTTTGCGGTCACGATTCAGATTGGCTTCGGCCCAATGCTCCAAATCCGCGATCTGCTCGTCGATCGCGGTCTCGGGTGCGAAGGAACCAGGGCGAAACGCTTCTGCGGGTGTGCCCTCGGCATCGCGTGCCTGTGGGTCGGC
>DASYCR010000704.1:0-1568 GCA_036500095.1 Polyangiaceae bacterium | reverse complement strand
CGCCGCGCGTGCCGGGCGAGCCGGTGCTCGAGCTGGCCGCCCTGCGTGGTGCTGTACGGCCGAGTGACGCCTCGCTCACGCTCCGCCGCGGAGAGGTGCTTGGCATTGCCGGGCTACTCGGCTCGGGACGCACGGAGTTGTTGCGCGCGATCTTCGGTTTGGACGCCGTGCGCGGCGGAACATTGCGCGTCAAGGCGCTCAGTGGACCGCGCTCGCCGGCCGAGCGGCTCCGTCAAGGAGTCGGGTTGCTCAGCGAGGACCGCAAGGGCGAGGGTCTGGCTGATTCGATGTCGCTCGGGGACAACCTCACGCTCTCCAAGCTCGATGAGCTCGGCCCCTTCGGCCTGGTATTACCCGCGCGGCGCGACGCAGCGACACAGCGCTACGTGACCGAGCTCGGGATCCGCTGCCGTGGGCCTGAGCAGCTGGCGCGCGAGCTGTCCGGAGGCAATCAGCAAAAGCTTTGCTTCGCGCGCCTCTTGCACCACGGTGTCGACGTGCTCTTGCTCGATGAACCGACGCGCGGCATCGACGTCGGTAGCCGCGCCGACATCTACCGCCTGATCGACGCGCTTGCTGCGAAAGGCGCGGCTATTTTGCTGGTTTCGAGCTACTTGCCGGAGCTGCTCGGCGTGTGTGATCGCGTGGCCGTGATGGTGCGCGGCCGGCTCGCGACGGCGCGACCCGTGACGGAGCTCAGCGAGCACGCTTTGCTGTTGGAGGCGACCGGCTGATGCGCGCCTGGTCGAAAATGACGTGGCTCGCGCCGCTCGCTGCGCTGTGCGTCACGTACCTCTTGTTTGCGCTTTTGACGCCGGACACGTTCTTGCGCGGCATCAATCTGCTGACCATGCTGCGTCAAACGGCGGTGGTCGGCGTCGCTTCGGTCGGCATGACGCTCGTGATCGTGCTGGGCGGCATCGATCTTTCGGTCGGTTCGGCCGTCGCATTGACGACTGTGGTGGTCGCGCGCGCATTGCAGGCGGGGCTCGGGCCGTGGCAGGCCGCTCTGATAGGTATCCTTGTGGGGACCTTGGCGGGACTCATCAACGGCGGCCTGATCGCCGGCCTGCGTTTGATGCCGTTCATCGTGACGCTCGGCACGATGAGCATTCTGCGCGGCGCGGCCAAGGGCCTGGCCGGCGAACAAAAGATTGACGCCGATCCGCGTGGACTCGAGCAGTGGATGCTGCTTGGACGCGGATTTGGCTTACCGCCTGGTGTTTGGCTCACGCTCGCCGTGGGGCTCTTGGGCGCGCTGTTGATCGCGTACACGCGCCTCGGGCGGCACGTGGTCGCCGTGGGTTCGAACGAGCGAGCCGCGCGGCTGTGCGGCGTAGCCGTGACGCGCGTGGTCGTCATCGTCTACGCGCTCGCCGGCATGCTCGCGGGGGTAGCCGGCGTGCTCGAGTTCGCGACGCTCACGGTCGGCGATCCCACGGATTCTGTCGGCCTCGAGCTCGACGCGATTGCTTCGGTGGTGATCGGTGGCGGGTCGCTCTCGGGCGGACAAGGCTCGGTGCCTGGGACCTTGCTCGGGGCGCTGCTGCTCACCGTGATCAAGACCG
>DASYCR010000703.1:0-9016 GCA_036500095.1 Polyangiaceae bacterium | reverse complement strand
GAACCTCGCGGCGCCGCCATGCGAACGGGCGAGCTGGATGCGCTCCTCGAGCGGGTCGATGCCGATCACGGCGCCGTTCGTCCCGACGCGTTCCGCGAGCCAATGCGTCAAGCGCCCGGTTCCGCAGCCCACGTCGAGCACGCGCGCCCCTTCCTGGAGCCCGAGCCGCTCGACGAGTCGCTTGCCCCCCTCGAGTTGGAGATCGCTCACTCGATCGTACGTTTGCGCGAGATTGCGACTGTCGTGCTCGAACGAAGTCGTCATGCTCCCAATAGGTTAGGGTACGTCGAGCTCACAGATCAATTGTGCGGCTGGAGCGAGCCACGGCACGGCCGTAGGATCGGAGCAGCTCGGATATCCGCTCGGACACGTGCTCGCGTCGTGTTGCGCGCAGGCGCACGTGGGCGACTTGCCCGGCGTGCAGTTCCCTTGGAGCGCCACGCACTGGTAGGCGAAGTCCGCCGCGCAGTGTTCGTTTTCGAAGTGTTCGCCGTCCGGGCACGCGTTCGGATTCGGCGGGATCTGCACGTCGCCTCCTTGGAGGCGATACGCGATGCAAACCTCGGCTGCGGCACACGCCGGACACGAGCCGCTCGCCGCGCCCCCGGCGTCAAGCGCGGTGCCTCCGCCGCCATCCACACCGGCCAGCGAGTAACACCAGATCGGGCCGCCGGTGCACGGTTGGATCAATTCACGACACGTCACGTTCTGCGGACATTCACTCGCTGAATCGACCTCCTGCTCGTTGGCAGGACACGAGACGCCCGCGTTGCAGCCCGAAAATGTTCCACCGAACGAGCTGCCAGCGCTCGAGGTTCCGCCCGTCGAAAAGGCCGCGCCGGTGCCGGTTCCCACGGGGTTACCCGCGTCGGACTGAGCCTTCCCACCACACCCGACCACGCCCAAGAGGAGCAGGAGCCAAGTTGACTGACGGACCATCATTACTCCGCTGAAGCAAGAGCCGCGCCGCACGCAGGGTCGCCATTTACAGGGATTTTCTGAGTATTCGTGTGCCGAGTTTGGCACAACTCGCGACGCGACGATCCGATCAGCGGCCCGAACGCACTTCTTCGCATGCCGCGACTTCGCGTGCCGCGACATCCGACGTCGGCATTGTCCCGAATCGTCGGAGCGCGCGGCGCCCGCTGACCCAGATCGAGACGCCCGGTGGCTCAACGTTGGACGAGCGAGCTTTGGGCCGCGCGAAATCGGCGAGAAATTGCGGCGGCTCGAGATGGCGCGGTTCGTGCTGATGCCTTGGTTGCGCCATTCGTCGTGCGCAACGGAGCCATTGCAGACCATGTCCCCACTCCCCACGATTGCTCGACTCGCCAAGTTGCTGGGTGGAATCCCGGTGTGGGAGGTGGAACCCGATAGCGAAGCCGCCGACGCCGGCCTGCGTTTCGGTGACATCATCCTGAGCGTGAACGGCGTCGCCACACCCACCTTCAAGAGGTTTCTGGCAGCCGGCGGCGCGCATCTCGACGATCTCGTGTTCGAGGTTTTTCGAAACGGCAAGTCGCTCAAGTTGAGTCCGCGTAAGGCCGAGCAGCGCGCGGGGAGACGGACGTCTGTTGGTTCGGGATGAGCGGGCGAGCGACCCCATGGCAGGGTGAGCGTGTCGAAGTCGAACGTTTCGTCGCTCGGCGCGGAATCCTATCGCGCGCACAGCGCACTTGTCCGCGGCGCGCGGAACGCATAGCGTGACAGCACAATGACGCGCGCGGATCGGCCGGGCCAGGGACTGCTTGCGCTCGCGCTCGCCGCGGCGTTCTTCCAAAACGCGTGCTCGTGCTCCTCGGACGACGATTCAGGACCCGCACCGAGCGGCTCCGCGGCTGCGGCCGGCGCGGATGCCGGTGGCGGCGCGGATGCCAGTGGCGGCGCGGATACCAGTGGCGGCGCGGATGCCAGTGGCGGCGCGGACGCCAGCGGCGGCGCTGGGAACGGCGGGCGCGGGGGCGAAGCCGGTGCGTCGGGCGGCACGGCGGGTCAAGGCGGCGCGGGGCAAGCCGGTGAAGCGGGCCAAGGCGGCGCGGCCTGCGATGTCCTCGGCTTGTCCGGCACCTGCATCGACGCGAACGCTTGTGCGGACGTCCCGCTGCACACGACCTCCACGTTGGGCACGTGCGCGGCGGGCTCCTGCTGCGTTCCGTACGGCACGGCGCTCTGCGATCCCGCGGTCGCCGCGAACCCGAATGTCGGCAACGTCACCGAAGCGCCCGGCGCGGGCGGTTGTCCGAACGGCATGGTGACCGTCGACACGTTCTGCGTCGACGCATTCGAAGCGTCGCTGGTGCTGGTCAGCGACGGCTCGTCGTTCTCACCCTACCTCAATCCGGGCACCACGAGCGTGCGCGCCGTGTCCGTTCGCGACGCGGTGCCGCAGGCGTACATCAGCGGCGTCGAGGCCGACACGGCTTGCAGCAACGCCGGCAAGCGCCTGTGCACGGACGCCGAGTGGCTCCGCGCGTGTCAGGGCGCCGCCCAAACCACCTACCCATACGGCAATACCTACTTGCCCGGCGCTTGCAACGATCAGCGAGCGCTCAATCCGGCCGTCGAGTATTTCGGCACCACCGATCCCTCGATCTACTCGATGATCGACAACGCTTGCCTCGACCAGCTCCCGCAAACAGTCACGCCCACCGGCACGCTGCCGGCCTGCGTGAGCGGTGAGGGCCTGTACGACATCGTGGGCAATCTCTTCGAGTGGACCTCGGATCCCGCGGGCACCTTCCGTGGCGGAGACTATGTCGACAGCACCTTGAATGGCGCCGGTTGCCTGTACACCACCACGGCTCACGCGACGACCTACTGGGACTACGGTACGGGCTTCCGCTGTTGCGCGGATCATCCTTGATCGCCGCGTCGCTCTCGCCGCAAATTCTCACAAACTAGAGCAATCGTTCTCGCAACGCCCACTCGGGCTGATCGCGGCGCAACTTAGCCGCCGCCGTCGGGCGGCCCGAGCTGCGGCGAAACGGTCGTACCGTTGAGCGATGAGCACAGCGATGCGACCTGCGAAGCCGAAAGCCCCTCATCGCTATAGAACCACTCGACGAGGGTGATATCGCTTGCCGCTATTTTGCAGCCAAGCAGGATGTTCTCGACCGGACAAGCGCTGTCCAGAAACGTGAGCCGCGCGGTGTCCGGGGCCGGTACAGCCGCCGCGCCTTGTTGGCAGGACTGCTGCGCCACGGTGATCTGATTCGAAGCCAACCCCGAAAAGTCGATACACAGCACGCCGCTCGTTCCGCCCGACTGCACCGTGATGCTGCAGGAGTAGTCAAAGGTCCCATCCGGATTTGGTCGCCCGCTGGGAGGCGCCGAAGTTTGGCCCGAGCCAGTCGACTCGCCAGCGCACGCGCTCAGCGCGCAGCCCGCCAGCATGGCACACGCAAGCGCTCTTAGTCGGAGCACGCCACGCCGCGAGCCCAAGCATCCGAACACAGCCCACAAATCCAAGCGCGATCGTTTCGTCATCCGAACTCCCCTGCGAGCCTGCTGATAAGCTCGCACAGGATCGAGATGTTACCGAGCACGCGGCCGACCGTCAACTTGGCGGACAGCTCTTCACTCATCGTTGCGCGCGGGGCGGTAGGAGCAGGTCATCTGCGCTTCGAGCGTTTCTCCGTCTCTTGCTACCGGCACGACATAGACGAGCATCCCTCGCTCCAGCCCGTCCCAGCGGTCCGAGGAGCTGGCTTGGAGGCACACGCGGTCCAGCCCTTCGGTCCAGCCAGCGGCCCGCGCGCCGATCGTGATCACTCGCGCGCTGAGGCACGCCTTGCTGGTGGTGTTGGTCAGCTCAAGCTCAAGCTCGTCGGCCAACGGGGCGCCGGGGCCGCAGCTCGATCGCCAGCGCGGCGCTCGGGCGGGCTGTGGCTCACACACCGCTTGCGAGCCAGGAGTAGTCGGGACGCAAACATCATTCTCAGTCGCCCGCGATGGCGCAAGCGGAGCCGGCGCTGGCCTTCGCGCACACGCGAACAACGTCGTCAGGATGACGAAGCCGCGCTCGATACTCCTCAATCGGAACAACCGGACACCATCTGCCGCTCCGCAACACCCTTGAGCTCTCCTGGTGTTCGGAAATGCATTCCGATCATGATTTTAGCATGAATGCGAGCGCGCTCGCCGTCAACGCGCTATCGGATACCCATCGAGCCGCAGCTGATACAGGAAGTACGGCGGGATGCAGGCGCCGACGCCGGGCTCGGCGGTGCGCGCGCACACGTAGTCTTGGCGGCACGCGGTGCGTGCGTCGCAGGCGCGCACGCCCAGGCCGGACACGAATTGAGCGGCGCAAGCGTTGAACGAGCCGTGGGCGCGCAGGCAATTTTGGAAGCCGTCGACGTCGAGGAAGTCGCTGCACGCGAGGGCCGGGTTGTGCGATTTACAGGAAGCCACGCACGCACCGAGCGGGAAGCCGGAGAAGTTGCCGTCGCACGCGGCTCGGCACACGGGCTTGCTCATGTTCGAGACATTGTCGCGGTACGGCACCTGCGCGTCGTGGAGTTCGCCGTATTCGCAGGGCGAGCCGAGCTCGCTCTCGGGCGGCAGGCACACGCCGACTTCGCGATCTTCGAGCCGCGTGCAGCGGAGGCCCGCGGCGCACGTCCAATCCGCGAAGCCCGGATCGCCGAGGCCGCACGGTGCGCCGAAACCCATTCCGCCCGCTTGGCGCTCCGGCACTGGGCGAAACTCGTCCGGCGCGTTGCCCGCGACGAGCGCCGCGACGTAGCGCGCGCGCCGTTCGAGATCCCGCTCGAGGTGCGCCGAGAGGCCGCTGAAGAGCGCGTTGAAGCCCGGCTCGTCCGCGTGGTCCATGCCGACGAAGTGGAAGCCTGCGATCGAGCGGCTCTCGTGGCAGCCGCTGCAGCTCGCGGCGTCGAGCCGGCGGAGCAGCGCCGCGGGCGAGCGAATCGTGCTGAAGCGGCTCAGATCCAGGCCTGAAAAATCGCGTTCGCCGAACAGCAGCGAGAACGGACGATTAGCGCGCCGCGAGAGACCGCGCGGCGCGAACGACGTGGCGCGTTTAGCCAAGAACGAGTCGGGCACGGTCAGTGTGCCGCGATCGAGCGACGCGAGCGCGGCGGGTTCGCGCAGGTACGCGAGCAGCGCGGCGCTCTCGCCCCGAGCCTTGGCGAGCCGCGGCGCGTCGGGCATGTTCTCCATCGGCGCGGGCGCGAACGCGTGCCGCGCGTCACCCGTCGCGTGGAACACGCGCAGATCGTACTCGATATGACCCGCGAGACTCGGCAGCACCGACGACTGCAAGCGGAACGTCTGTAGATTGGTCTCCACCGACTTGAGCGACCAATGCGCGCGTGCGGGCGGCGCGAGCGCGCCCGTTTGCGCGAGCCAACGCGCGAGCGCGGGACCGGTGACGTCGGGCGGCGCGAGCCAGTCTCGCGCGCTCTTTTGACAAGTCGCGTCGCCCGCGTCGTCGAGCAAAAAAACGACGTTGACCATCATCGGCAAGCGCGAGCTCATCGGTGCGCCGCCTTGCGTCGTGCGATAGCCGAGCCGATACAGAAAGCGCACCTCGCCACAGCTGCGGGCATAAAACGCCCGCCGATCGAGGCGATTGAACACGCCCGCCAGCGCAAAAGACATCTCGCTCGACGCGAGCCAGCGCTCATCGAACAAACGAAAACCGTCAATCGAGGTAACCCGCGCCAACGGATGCGGACGCGCCGCGTCGCGCACGTCCGCCCGCAAAACGTCGAAGATGCTCTGGAACGCGGGCAGCTTGGCGAGCTCCGCGGTCGTAGTCGCATCTCCATTCACGAGCAGCTTGGCGAGCGCAAACCCATTGGCCCCGAGCTCGGCGAGCTCGGACGGCTCAGTGACAGCCACTATGGGCGAGCTCGAGGGCTCCACGGCGGACTGCGCGGACTCGAGCGCCGTCGCGGCCGTCGCGTCTGCCGTCGCCGGCGCGGACCCGTTCGCGGTCGACGGCGCAGCGACGCGCTGAGGTCCGTGTGACACGCGCGCGCTGGTGCCCGCGCAGCTGGCGACAAGTAAGAGCGCGTTGAGCGCGGCTGTGAGCCGTCGAGACGACATCGAGCTCTAGGCTATCACCAGCGCGGCACGCGGCGCGGAAGGTTGAGTTGGAGCGGGGGATAGCGCCGCGAAGCTTTCTCAAAACAGTCTGCTGGTGTGCGAAGTGCTGGAGCGCAAATGGACAAGACGAGGCCGCTCACCAACGTGATAGAGGAACCCCAGAAAAGCAGCCCGCGAACACGGGCAAGCACCTCGCTGGCCTAAATGACCCGTCGCCCTCGCGTCGCTGCCGCCGGGCTTGCCACCAGCCGCGCACCGAGTTGAGATGGCTCGCGCGGGCTATTGGGGGCGCCGCGACAACGCAAGCAATGACTCTTCAGTCCCTTTGACAGCCTCGTTCGTGGAGAAAAAAACATGAAGCGCATCGTTCCGGTGGTCGCCATTATTGCGGTTCTCGCCGCGTGCTCGGGCTCGAGCGAAAACGGCGGGGTGCCGTCGAGCGGCGGCCAAGCAGGCGCGTCGGGCAGCGCAGGGCAAGCGACCGCGGGCAACAGCGGCAGCGCGGGCGCGATGTGCGGCGCGCTGGGCTGCTCGACCTCGAGTGGCGGCTCCGCGGGTGCGGCTGGGACCAGTGGCGGCGGTGGCGAGCAAGCAGGCCAGGCTGGAGCAGCTGGCGCGAGCGGCAGCGCGGGCACGTCAGACACGGGCGGTGCGAGCGGCAGCGCGGGCAGTGGCGGCGGTAGCGGCACCGCGGGCGCAGGTGGCGCGGCGGGATCGGCCGGGAGCAACGCATCCGGCGGAATATCGGGCCAAGGCGGCAACGCTGGACAAGCCGGCGGCGCAGGCACCGGAGGAAGCGCGGGAACGAGTGGCGCTGCCGGAACAGGTGGCGCTGCCGGAACAGGTGGCGCTGCGGGAACGAGTGGCACCGGGACGGGCGGGACGGCGGGTGTGAGCGGGCAGAGCGGCGGCGGCGTAGGAGGCACTTCCGGAGGGTCCGCGGGCGGCGGTCAAGCGGGGAGCGCCGGGAGCGGCGGAACGTGCAGCTGCTTCGAGCACGGCGACTGGAACCTGGCGAACGTGGCGCCGTGCACGTACGAGTTCAACCCCACGACGATATTGGGCATGACATCGACCCGCAGCAGCGACGGGCAATGCGGTTCGGACATGGCGATACCGCCGGAGGCCGATTGGTCGACTGACAAGCTCACGGCGGATTGTTCGGGACACTACAAGCTCTGCTACACGCTCCGAGCGAATGCCAGCGCGGGCGTCATGGGCAGCAACGACTGCTCGATCATCCAGGTTTGCACTGAAGCGGATTACGCGACAGCAGGCGTCGCACAAGCTTTTCCCGCGCTCCCGGGCTGGGCGAACGATACGGATCTCTCGTGTGAGGATCAATTCTTCACCAACGGCGGGCACGGAGACATGTCGGTCGAAGGCACCTCGAGCTGTGGTCCCGTGAAGCGGGTCTTCGCGCACGTGACGTACTGCCCGTCTTCGTGCAACGGCCAGAACCCGCCCGCGTTTTGCGCCACGTGTGTGCCGGGTGGCGGCGTCTTCTGATCGCGGCCGACGTACCGCGTTGCTTGCTTAGCTCCGCGGTTCGGACAACGTCGACACACTGGTGCCATCTCGCCGCAGGCGTGCGTGGAACGCTTGAGCCTGGCGCGATATGCGTCGGACCCGTTGTCGCCTTTAACGCGCCCTCGCTCTACTCAATACTTCGGCATACCTACGGGCGTCGGCGATTTGGGTTGAGGCATCGGCGACGACGATTTGCACGCCGTGATGGCGAGCAACGGCGCTAACAAGAGGCTGAGGATCACGATGCGGTGGATGATCTGGGACATGACCCACCGTAAAGCAGCGAACGTGCCATCGCGCCGAATGCGCACGCGCTTGTTCAGGACCCAGCAGCCATGACAGACTCCGGCTAGGAGATGAGCATGGCCAGAGTGACGGGAATCGGCGGGGTTTTCATCCGGTCCAAGGATCCGAAGGCGCTCGCCGCCTGGTACGCGGAGCACCTGGGCATCGCGCTCGAGGAGTACGGGAGCGCGACTCTGAGTTGGAAGGACGAAGTGCCGGCGGGGACGGGCATGACTACCTGGAGCACCTTCCCGAAGGACACCAAGTACTTCGGCGACGGAGAGCAGGCGGTCATGATCAACTACCGCGTCGATGACCTCGACGCGCTCGTCGCAAAGCTCACCGCGGCAGGCGTCTGGGTCGACCCGAACCGGCAGAACGAGAGCTACGGGCGGTTCGCCTGGATCAAGGATCTGGACGGGAACCGGCTGGAGCTGTGGCAGCCGCTGGCGTAGAGAGACGACTCGTTACTGGCCGACCATGAGAAATCCAATCGGCATGCTGGCTCTCGCTGCTTCGCTGCCCCTCTGTTGCGCGCGAGCCTGGGCGGGTCCCCCGTTTCTCACCGACGATCCTGAACCCGTCGAACTCAAGCACTGGGAGTTCTACGCTGCCTCGCAATGGACGATTGCGCGTCACGAGGCGACCGGTACGAGCCCGCACGTCGAGGTCAACTATGGAGCGCTGCCGAACTTGCAGCTACACGCCATCGTACCCGCCGCGCTGGCTTGGACGAGCGGGCATTCAGTCGAGTACGGGCTCGGAGACATCGAGCTCGGTGTGAAGCTGCGCTTCATCGAGGAACGCGCGTCGCGGCCACAAGTTGGGATCTTCCCGCTGGTCACGCTACCCACCGGATCGGAGGCGCGCGGGCTCGGCGCTGGCCGAACGCAAGCCCTGGCGCCCGTCTGGATTCAGAAGAGCTTTGGCGCGTGGACGACGTATGGCGGTGGTGGCGTTCGCTTCGCTCCGGACGGGAACGCCGGAGTGCTCGGCTGGCTCCTGCAGCGGAGCTTTTCGGACGCGATCGCGCTTGGAGTCGAGACGTTCGTAACGATCCCGTTCAGGGACGAAGCGGTTCAGATACAGGCCAACCTCGGAACGATCATCAATCTGTCCGAGTTGCATC
>DASYCR010000702.1:0-2022 GCA_036500095.1 Polyangiaceae bacterium | reverse complement strand
CGCTTTGAGATTTGCGCGCTTTTGCCCTGGCTCCCGCCCACACACTACCCCAAGCACCCGCTCTAGCCCTGCCTTGCTCCAGTCTTTCAACAAGGCAGAGAAATTTCTCGAGCAACAGTTTACTTGGTTGACCGATACTCGAGCTCCGAGATGGCCGAGAAGACGGAGCAGCCGAGTGCGAAGCGGCAGCGCAAGGCGCGGGAGGAGGGCGATAGTCCGAGTTCGGCGGCGCTCTCGCAGGGTATCGGGTTCGTGCTGGCGCTGGCGCTGATGCCGGCGTTGATCGCGGCCACGGTCGCGAGGTTCACGCAGCTTTTCGGCGCGGCGCTGGGCTCGGCTGGGCAAACGCCGTCCGCGTTCGCAATGGTCGGCCACGTGCTCGCGTTGAGTTTGCCGATCCTGACCGCGAGTGCGCTCGGCAGCGCCTCGCTCGGCTTCGTCCAATCGGGCGCGACGATCTCGTTTAGCAAGCTCGTGCCGCGCCTGGATCGCTTGAACTTGGCGAGCGGGCTGCTGGGGCTCTTTTCTTGGCAGCGTGTGGTGAGCGTGCTGCGAGCCCTGATCGCGGCGGCGCTCGTGAGCTGGCTCGCGTGCCGGTTGCTGCTTGCAAACGCAGGGAGTCTCGCCAACGGCGTCGGGGAAATCGCGGGCTCCGGCGGTTTTGGCCTCGGCCTCGCTGCGCGCGTCGCGTGGGCCGCCGCGCTGGTCGGCCTCGCGCTCGGCGGCCTCGATTTATTGCTCAGCCGTGCGGCGTGGCTCAAGCGCAACCGCATGAGTAAAGACGAGCTCAAGCGCGAACACCGCGAATCCGAGGGCGATCCGGCAGTGAAGGCCGCGCGCCGGCGCGCTCATCAAGAGGCGCTCACCGGCATCGCGCTCGCCGCCGTGCGGACCGCGAGCGTCGTGATCGTCAATCCCACCCACCTGGCCACCGCACTCAAGTACGTCGCGGACGAGACGGAAGCGCCGGAGGTCGTCGCGCAGGGCCAAGGCGAAGTCGCCAAATTGATCATCGAGGCCGCGCGCGCGTACGGCGTGCCCGTGGTGCGCGACGTCCCCGTGGCGCGAGCGCTCAACGAGCTCGAGAGCGGCGACGAGATCCCGGAAGCCCTGTACGAAGCCGTCGCCGAAATCTTGCGTGAGATCTGGGCAACTGAAGCGGCGACGAGCGAACTCTAGTCCGCGATCCGGATCCTCTTTTTGAGCGCGACCAGCTCCGCGTCCACCTCTGAATGCGCGGGCGTGCTGCCCTTCTCCGTCACGCCTGCTTCGAGCGCGCGAAACTTGGCTTCGACCTCTGCGGGCGACATCCCGGCCGGACCGGTTCCGCCGAGCATCGCGTCGAGCTCGCGCTGCGCTTGCACGCTGGTTTCCACGCCTTCGATCTGATCCTCCATGCGCCGAAACTCGTCGAACGCGCCCGGGCCCGCGCCGCGCTTGCCGAGCCCCTCGGCGCCGCCGCCGGCCTTGGCCTGCGCCACACGCGCGGCAATCGTGCCTTTGCGAGCCTCGAACTCGGTGATCTTTTTATCCATGCGCTCGAGCTCGGATTTCATTTCCAGCGCGCTGGCGCGCTGTTCGCCGCGCAGCGCCTCCGCGCGATCCCGCTCGCCCACGACGCGCCGTCGTTGCAAGAGCGCTTCTTTCGCCAACGGATCGTCGCCCTGCTTGACCGCGAGCTCCGCGCGCCCGTTCCACTTTTCGACTTCGCGGTCGAGCTCCTCCACCTTGCCGCGCAGCTGCTTTTCGGCGGCGACCGCGCTCACCACCTCTTGCCGCGCGGCGCGCACCTGCTCGCGCATCTCACTCAACGTATGTTCGAGGCTCTTTTTGGGATCCTCCGCGCTGTCGAGCAACGCGTTGAAGTTCGACGAGATCACCTTGCCTACGCGATCGAAAATGCCCATTTTCTTGCCTCACGTGCGCTTGGACGTCCCCCTAGTCCTAGCATGCTGACACGCCCAGTCGGGCAAGCGTCAGCGATTCACGATGTGAATCGCGTGACCGAGCGAGGCCGCGCTC
>DASYCR010000701.1:0-2100 GCA_036500095.1 Polyangiaceae bacterium | reverse complement strand
AGCTGAAATGCGTAGCGCTCTTCGTCTCCGCCCTTCGAACGTTTGTAGTCGATGACGTCGATACTGCCATCTGCGCGCTCGATCACCAGATCGAGCGTGGCTTTGAGCACGACCGTCGCGGACATGAGGGCCGGGTCCGGCGCGTTGCTACGAGGGCGGAGCGCGAACAGCTCGAGCTGACCTGGCGCCGCGCGACGTGCGCGTGATTTGCCGAGGCTCGGGCTCGGCGCGGGGGGCTCTGGGTTTTGGGCTAGTGCCTGGAATGGGATACCCAGCGCCAGCTCGCGTTGAATGCGTGAGCCGTCCTCCCGGACCGTGCGCGCGTACGCGCCACTCAAGAACGAGGCGATGCCTTGCGCGTTCGCAGCGCTCGAATCCGAGTTCGGGTCGAGCCCTTCACGCGCGAGGGCTTGCTGAATTTCGCCTGCTTCGATGGGCGTGCCCCAGCGTTCGCTCGGAAATGCCTCGAGCACTCGATGCGCCGCGCTGCCGAGTGCGCGAGGGTCTTCGCGGCTCGGAATGGCCTGGCCTGGCCCGAGCCGCGGCTCAGCGATCCCGAACAGATGATTGAGCTCGAAGCGCCTCGCGCAGATCGCGAAATCGGACAAGGCGGTCACGCCGACGGTCGCCAGTGTGACGCGAGGCCGCGCTGGGCGAGCGGGAGGTGGATCGGGGGGCGCATCGCTGGGTGTCGCCGAGAAGGGGGCCTCGCCGAGTAACGAGTGCGCCGAGACGCGCCGGCACCCCGGAATTTCGTCCAGGCGGGCGCCTGCGATCGACACCGAAGCAGCGAGCGAGTCAGCGCGCACTTTGCCGGCGGGCAATATGAGCGCGAGGTGCGCCCGCGCGCGGGTGAGCGCGACGTAGGAGAGTCGTTGCCGTTCGGCGCGTGCGCGCGCTGCGGAATCTTCGTTCGCGCGGCGCGACAACGGCGTGGCCAGCGTGCCCGCGTCGGTGATGTGACGAATCACGAGCGAGGTCTCGCGTTCCCCACGGAGCAAAGAAATCGGCGCGCGATTGGCTTGCTCGCATGAACCCGTATCGAGCACGATCGTGGTCGGGAAGGCGAGCCCCTTGCTGCCGTGGATCGTAAGCAAGCGCACGGCGTCGTCTTCGTCGGAGAAAACGGCGGCCTCCGCTTCATCGGTCTCGTTGGCGATTTGTCGCTCCAGCCAGCGCACGAAGCCGTGCAGGCTGCCGCCTTGGCGTGCCGCGATCTCGAGCAGCCGTTCGGTGTTGCCGAAGCGTGTGCGCCCGCGGGGTAACACCGAGTACAACGCCTCGATCTCGAAGCGCTCGACGATCGCTGCGAGCGCGTCGCGCGGCGACAGTCGCGGAGCCACTTGGCCAAGCTCGAGTAGCCGCTCGCGCAGCAAATTCACGGCGGTGTGCTCGCGTTCGTCAGTCACGCGCTGCGCCGTCCAATCCCGAGCTTGGTCTAAACCGCGCCGAGGGCTGGAGAGCTCGGCGAGCGCGCGATCGCTCAGCCCCCCGAACGGTCCGCGTGCTACGACGGCGAGCGCGTGGCGATCACCTGGGTCGACTTGCAGACGTAGCGCTGCGAACAGATCTCGCACCTCCGGTGTGGCGTACAGCGCACGGCCTGCAACAACGAACGGAATATTGAGCCGATCGAGCGCAAGCTCGAGCAGCGGCAGCGTCGACCTGCGGCGGGCGAGCAGCGCGATCTCGCCGAAAGGGGTGCCTGCGCGCGCAATCTGCGCGCACAGTCCGGCCGCGGCGAAGGCGCTCCGCAGGGGGCCCTCGGCGTTGCGCACTACCGCCGGCGCGTCGGGGTCGGCGGGTGGCGCGCCGTCGTCCTCGACCAGGGTCACCACGCCACTCGCGTCGCCCTCTTTTGCCGGCGGCAGCACCAAGGCTTCGGCATCGGTGTAGCGGATCTCGAATGCGCGCTCCGGGCGTTCGCTGAAATCGGCACTGGCAATGACGTTGACGGCGGTGAGGATTGATTGTGCCGACCGGTAATTGGCGGTCAGCGTGTGAAACTCAGCGACTGGGTTTGCGCTCGTCGCCACACCGCGGAGATCGATCTGGCGCGCGGCGTCCTCTCCAGCAAGCTCCGCGGCCAACTGCGCGAAG
>DASYCR010000700.1:0-1893 GCA_036500095.1 Polyangiaceae bacterium | reverse complement strand
CGCGGCGGTTGGAGCGCGCTCCTCGCCTGCACGCTGTGTGTGCTCGGCTGGAGCAAGCCCGCGCATGCCTGGCTGTTCTTCGAGCACGCGCGTCTCGCGAAGAGCGCCGTACAGGGTCTGGACGCGACTTCGGCCGCGCTGTTCCAGGCCGCTTGGGCGCACGCTCAGCGCGTCACGCCGCGCTACTGCTCTGGTGCCGACGTCGGGGCGTACTACTACGTGCCGCTCGGCGGTTCGGAGTACTGCGTGGATTTCAGCGCGCTCTCGGCCATCTCTGCCGACCACAGCTGCACGCCCGCGGACACCAGCGCCGCGCTGGACCAGGACTACGTGTTGCGTGTGTTGCGCGTGGCGGAAGAGACAGAGGTGAGCATCCGTCAGGCGAGCAGTGAGACCGCGCACGTCGACGTGTGGCATTCGCAGAACGTCGAGCTTCAGCGCGCTGATCCGCAGTACTTGTCGCGCGCGGCCGGCAACGGCGCGCACTTTCAGCTGCCGAGCACGACCTCAGAAAATCAGATCGCCGACGATCTCATCGGGGTCCAAGCACGACAGCAGGGAGCGTCGAGCTACCTGCACCGTGCGCTCGCGGACCACGCGCCGATGAACGCGCTCGCGCTGTACGTGAACTACCATGTGGCCGCGCTCGGCGCGCTGAGCAGAGCCGCACACAGCTGCCAGCTCGACGGCCCGCGCCTGAGCTGCAGCGATCTCGGCGCCGACGCGGAGCGCGAGCGGGACATGCTGTTCGCGCGGGCGATCTCCGAGGAAGCCTACGCGCTGCATTTCCTGGAAGACGCTTTTTCAGCGGGCCACATCGTGGGCGCTCAAGGCGGACTCGCGACGCGCATGGGCACGCATGACTACTACTGCGAGCACGGCCTGGCGGTCCGCACCTGGGACGGTCGCGACACGTACCTGGCGCACGGTGACTCGTTCATGGACGCGAGCGAGGACTTGCCGCGCGTGCGCGCCGCGGTGAAGGCCAGCTTGCACTCCTTCTTGCACGTGCTCTCCGGTGGTGAGGATCTAAAGGCGCTGCTCCCGTTCACCGCGCGCGGTGATTTCAACACCTGCTGGGGCGATAGCGCGCCGAGCGGGCTTGCGAGCGCGGTCGACGTGCCGTGGGTCGCCGAAGCGTTGCCGCTGGTCGTGCGAGCGGTCATGCTGCCGCCCGGCGTGCACCCGGAGGCGAACGAGCTCGGCGTGTTCGTGATGCCGAATGCGCAGGCGGCGCTGCGCGTCGGGCTGGAAGACATCGAAGGCACGAACCGCGATCACTTCCTCAGCGTCGCGCGGCTGCCGGCGCGGCTGCGTGCCGGCATGGGCATTGGCGGCACGGCGGCCGGTGTCACCAACGCGCACGAGGACGGCACCGGTTGGCTGGAAGCGCACATCGTCGTGGACGGGCGTCCACCCGGCTCGCGCATCGGCACGCGTATGGGCGCCGGCGCGTCCTTTCACTTGCCGTATTTTCTGCTACCCGGTGATCTACTGCCGCTCGCGCCGATCTACTTTTTCGATCCGGATTTTGTTTTCAAGGCCGCGATCAAGGCGGCCGACGGCGGCCTCCTCGGCTTGCAGAGCAAGGCGCATGGGCCGTTCGATTGGACCTATCAGTTCGTGCTCGGGCGCGAGGCGAGCTTCGATCTGATGCCGTCGCCTCAAGTCGACGTGAACCACGCGGTCGTGAGCTTCGAGGGCAAGCCGGGCTACTGGCAGCTCGGGCTCCCCCTGTTCTCGATCAATACGCTGCATGTAAGTGAGCAGCGCAGCGGGCTCGATGCGACAATCGAGCTCGGCTACGATCTGACTCGCTACGTGCGCGATGAATCGAGCGCGGAGCGCGGCGGGGGCGCGCGCCACGGCGAAGTCTATCACGGTCTGTTCTTG
>DASYCR010000699.1:0-1642 GCA_036500095.1 Polyangiaceae bacterium | reverse complement strand
CTACCGCTCGAGCCCGCTGCGCCGCCTGCGCCGCTGCTCGAACCGCCAGCATTGCCCGCGCCCGCGCTACTGCTCGAACTGCCGGCGTTCGCACCGCTCGCGCCGGCGGTCGCGTTCGAACCGCCATTGGCAGCAGTACTGCCGCTGCTTCCGCCATTCGCTGCACCGTTGTTTGCGTCGGAGCTACCGCAAGCAACGACCAGCGAAAGCGTCGTCAAAACCACAAAGGCGCGTGGATAGAGATGAAGCATTAGAATTTTCCTAGCTTACTCGACTTCGAGCTGAGAAAGCTATGAAACCACCTTGCCTCAGCACACATTGGCCCCATCGATTCGCGCACACTGAGGCTATGTCCGCAAAAATGTATACGCTTCTCACGCGCTAGCGATGCGGCGAAAAATCGCGCGCCCGAGCATGACGAGACGCTTACGCTCGCGCTTTCACAAGCGCTTGAGTCGACGTACACTCGTGTTCGCCGTCACGAGTGGAACTCGCGTCGCTCACGCATTTTGCGAGAGGAATTTCAGATGAACCGAGCGTTACTGTGCACGACTAGCGCCTTGCTGTTCACGCTCGCATGCGGCAGCTCGAGCTCCGATGGCAACAGCTCAGCTAGCGGCAACAGCGGCGCTGGCAGCGGCAACGCGAACGGCGGCACCAGTAGTTCGAGCGCAGGTTCGGCGAGCACCGCCGCAGGCACGAACGGCTCGGGCGCAGGCTCGTCGAGCGCCGGTTCGTCGAGCGCGAACGGCGGCACGAGCAGCGCCGGTTCAGGCACCGGAGGCGCTGGTGGCGCGAGCACCGGTTGCATGGGCGCCGCGGGCACGACCACCGGCGGAACGGGCACCGCCGGCAACGGCACAGGTGGCGGCGGGACCGCTGGGACTAACGCGGGCGGCGCGGGCGGTGCCGGCGCGGGCGGGACAGGCACGATAGGTCCGTCGGTTACCCAATGGGGCAACGACAGCGCGCGCTCTTCGCACTTTGTCGCGTCGACATTGACCAAAGCCAACGCGAGCAAGCTGGCGCTAGACACGTTCACCGCGCCCACAGGCGGCGCCGAGTACATCGGGAAATTCGCCGGCGAAGTCGCTGCGATTCCGCTCTACTTGGCGGGCAAGACCGCAGGCAGCGGCGAGTACATCGCGGTCACCACGGAAAACGATGTCTACGCTTTCAACGAGAGCACGGGCGCCCTCAAGTGGAAGACCAACATCGGCGCCTTCCGCGATGCAGCCGGCTCCTGCGGCAGCCCCACCCATCACGGCATCATCAGCACGCCGGTGATCGACGAAGCCACGCGCACGATTTATGTCGTCGGCGGCATGTCCGCGGCGAACAACCACGAGCTCCACGCGCTCAACGCTGACACCGGCGCGGACCAGAAAACCGGTGGTTTCCCGGTCAACCTCGCGTCGATCAAAGCGACCACTGGGACCGGCATGGTCACGATGACCTCGGACGTGCAAAACCAACGCAGCGCGCTCTCGCTCGTCAACGGCGTGATTTACGTCGCGTTCGGCGGCTATTGCGGCGACGCGGGGAACTACCATGGCTGGGTGACCGGGATAAAGGCCTCGGATCCGACACAAGCCGGAGCTTGGGCCACCCAGGATACGAAACAGGCTGGGATTTGGGCGCC
>DASYCR010000698.1:0-4761 GCA_036500095.1 Polyangiaceae bacterium | reverse complement strand
GTGTTCAGAGCAACGATCACCCGGACGGCTGGGGAGTCGCGTTTTACATCGACGGCGCGCCGCACGTGACCCGCAGCCCCACGACCGCGCTGGGTGACTCGCTGTTCCATCGCTTGAGCGGCGTGGTCTCGTCGGAGACAGTGCTCGCGCACGTGCGCAAGGCCACGCAAGGCGGCAAAACCGTGTTCAATTGTCACCCGTTTCAATACGGGCACTGGGTCTTTGCGCACAACGGCGACATTCCACACTTCGAGAGCAAACGCGAGGCGTTGCTCGAGCTCGTGACGCCCAAGCTTCGCCGTTTCATCCTGGGCGAGACGGACAGTGAAGTCTTGTTCTTTTTGTTCTTGAGCGCGCTTGCGGAACACGGTCCGCTCGCGACCGAGCAGAACGTCGCGGTCGTTTCGAGCGCGCTGCGTTCAATGGTCGAGCGCGTACGAGAGATCTCGGATCGTGACGGCTCGCGCGCGCTGCTCACGGTGATGACCACAAACGGCCGCTGCCTGGTGGCCGCGCACGGTGGCAAGGAGCTGTACGTGTCGACCTACAAAACACGCTGCTCGGACCGCGGCACGTGTCCCAGCCTTTCGTCGGCGTGTGAATCCCCTTCGACGGGCGGCCCCGTGAACCACTTTATTGTCTCGAGTGAGCCACTGCAGGGTGAAAATGTCTGGCAGCCGCTCGCCGTGGGTGACGTCATCGGTGTCGACGAAAGCATGCGCGTGTTCCGCTCACGGGTCGACCACGTCGCACTGCCGGTCGTGGCTTGACGGCGTCAGGCGTCGCGCAGGCTAGGGGGCAAGAGCGGACTCGGCCGCCCGGTGGTCAAGACCCAAAGCTGGTGCGCGGCGCGCGTGGCGGCGATGTGCAGCAGGTGCCGTGCTTCGTCTTCGGCCGGGTACGCCGCGTCGGAAACCTCGACCGCTATCACGTAGTCGAACTCGAGGCCCTTCACTTGCCGAACGTCCGTGACGTCGATGCCAGGCTTGAACGGAAAATCCTGCTCCGCGATGCGCCGTAGGAACGGCACCTCCGCTCGGCGCAAGCCCTCGAAATAGACGTCGGCTTGTTCCGGGTAGCGCGTGACGACGGCCACGGACGCCGCGGGCTCGGACTGCATCAGGCCGCGTAGCGCCTCCGACAAGAATGCGATCGCGTCTCCGGCGTGTCCGAAGTCGAACATCTCCACGGGAGCTCCGACGCGAATCGCCACCGGCGCGTCGTCGTGCGCCAACGGCCCCAGCACATGCCGGGCAAATTCGATGATTTCTGCCGTGGAACGGTAGCTCAGCTTGAGAGGCTCGATCTCGACGTGCGAAAGCCCGAGTTCGGCGAGCACGGTCTTCCAGTCGCTGAAGCCGTTGTCCAAGAGCAGCCGCTGTTGGGTGTCACCCGAGAGGGTGATGCTCTGTGCCTTGCTGACGGTGTCGAGCACGACCGCCAGTTCGATCGGGCTCAGGTCCTGCGCTTCGTCGACCAGGATGTGCTCGTAGACGAGCGCCTCTTTGTTCGCTGCGCCGCGCGTGAGGGGGCCGCGCAGGCGCTGGCACAGGCGCAGGAGCAGCGTGTCGTCCTCGACGTCGAGCTGGGCCGCGTCGTCGAGGTCTTGGCCGTCCACGCCGCGCCGCCATTCGCGGGAATGGTCGTCGTCATCGGCTGCGAGCTCGTCTTCGGCGGCGCGCTTACTGGGTTGTTCGCTGTTCCTCTGGCGTTGCTCCGCGCGCTGCTCGGCCTTTTGCTCGAGCTCGGTGAGGACTTCACTGATGCGCGCGTTGCACCAGACGTGGATGCGCTCGAGCTCACCCGGGCTGAACGCACCCGGCGCGAATTGCTCGAGCTTGCTCTTCAGCGCGGCTCGGTCGCTGAGCAAATCCGCCCACTGCGTGGTTACGTCGCGCGCCCGCCGGAGCTCGCGCTGCACCAGCTGATCGAGGCCGAAGCGCGCGTCCGTCGTGAGCTTTACGGACGAAGCAGGTTCGCAGAACGCCCGCAGCTTGTGCAGCCGATGGGAGAGGGGACGCCCCGCCGTCTCGCGGAACGCGCCGAGCACGGCGTCGCGCCCCGCGTCGCTGCCGAGGACGCGTTCGAGTTCCCTCTCGATTTCGGCGGCGAGTTCGGCCACGTGCGCGTCGATGACACGCAGCATCGACGGGTGCTTCTTCAAGCGCGTAACGACACTCGGGGTATCCTCGCGGTAGCGCGACGGCAGCTTCGGCAGCAGACTTTGGCGCAGCTTGTGCGCCCAGCCCTCGTACGTTCGAATCGCCACGCCGTTCACCCCGAGCGCGGGTAGTACCTCGCCGATGTAGCGCGCGAGCGCATCGTTGAAGACGACTACGAGCAGCTTGTCAGCGCGGAACCGTCGTGCGTCTTGGTAGGCGAGATACGCGAGGCGATGCAGGCCGATGGTGGTCTTGCCGCTGCCGGCGCCGCCTTGAATCACGACCAGACCGGAGTTCGGCCGAGTGATCAGCTCGAACTGCCGGCGATCGATCAGCGGCGTGATCTCTTTCAAGTGCTTGTCTTCGCCGCCCTCCTGGCCGATCCCGAGCTTGCCCGGACGGTGATGGTGGGCCGCGCGCGTAGCCGTGCCGGCGCCTCCGGCGAGCGCCGCCGAGCCCGAATCCAGACGCCGCCATTTGCCCGCAGAACTTCGCGAAAACGAGCCTTGCGGCGCGCTGATCCGCCGCAGCGAGCCGTCCGCGATGGTCACGCTGCGGCGTGTGAGCACCTTGCCGGAGACCTCGCGATCGCCAAACACTTCGTCGTAGTCGTCGCCCTCTTCGTAGCGATAAAAAAGTCGGCTCACTGGTGCGTCACGCCAGTCGACGATGCGCACGCCTGATTGCGTGTCGAGATGGGTACCGCGACCGATCAGGACTTCGCGGCGCTTGATGCCCTCTTCCAACACCAGGTGCCCGAAGTAGGGTGAGCGCGTGTCGACCTGCACTTCCGTTTGCTCGCGACGACGGCTCGCGAGGCTGTGCAAGCGCTCCATGTGTTCGAGCAATGGTGGAACGTCTTCCAGGCGAGCGGCTGCGATCTGATCGCGAAGCTCGAGCATCTGCGCGTCGTAGTCCGCGGTCGGCCGAGCTACGGGCTGCTTGCTGCGGACCGCCAAATGGCTCGCGACCCGCGCCAGACACGCCTCTTCCTCGCCGGTTACCCGCACGAGTTCCTCGTCGATTTCGGGGGCGCGTTCGTCCATTTTAGGGGCTCGTGTGACTAGCACCGCCGGCGGCTCGTTGGCTACGGCGCCCCGCGGCGCGCATGGCCTTTGCCCGCTAGCCGAGTTTGTCAGGGATCCTCGTAGGTTAGAGCGACGGCCGGGAGCAGCGCGGAAAGCCGCTTCTTGCCCGGCCGGAGCGATGTCATGATCTGCAGCACAGGTCTCCGTACGGGACCTGCCGGCCCACCGTCATGCAAGGCTCGATGAGAGCGATCGTGCTGAACGAGCCGCGTCAGCCGCTCACGGATCGACGTGTGCCGATGCCGCGCCTGAACTACGGTCAGCTCTTGATTCGCGTGCGCGCGTGCGGCGTGTGCCGGACCGACTTGCACGTGCTCGATGGCGAGCTGGACAGTCCGAAACTGCCGCTGATCTTGGGGCACCAGATCGTCGGCACCGTGGAAGCGCTCGGCGAGGGAGTCGAAGGTTTCAGTGAAGGGCAGCGAGTAGGCGTGCCTTGGCTCGGGAGCGCGTGCGGCGATTGTCGTTATTGCACGCAGGGTAGAGAGAACTTGTGTGAACGGGCGCAATTTACGGGCTATCAGCTCGATGGCGGCTACGCCGAATTCACCGCGGCTGATCCGCGCTTTGCATTGCCGTTGCCCGGCTCGTTCTCGGACCTGCAGGCAGCACCGCTCTTGTGTGCGGGGTTGATTGGTTATCGAGCCCTCAGCATGACCGGCGACGCCGAGCATTTGGGCCTCTACGGCTTCGGCTCTTCCGCGCACATCGTGGCTCAAGTGGCTGCTTTTCAAGGTCGGAAAGTATTCGCCTTCACGCGCCCAGGCGACCAGCGCAACCAGGCGTTCGCTCGTAAGCTCGGCGCGGAGTGGGCCGGTGGCTCCGATGAATTGCCCCCAGTGATGCTCGATGCCGCCATCATCTTCGCGCCCGCTGGAACGCTGGTGCCCCGCGCGTTGCGAGCCGTTGCGCGTGGAGGCAGCGTGGTGTGCGCGGGCATTCACATGTCGGACATCCCGTCGTTCCCCTACGAAGCGCTCTGGGGCGAGCGCACGCTCCGCTCGGTGGCCAACCTCACGCGCCGCGACGGGCTCGAGTTTCTGGAGCTCGCGCCCAAGGTGCCGGTGCGTACGGAGGTCGCGGCGTATCCACTCGGCGAAGCGAACCGCGCGCTCGCTGACTTGCGGAGCGGAGCCGTGAGCGGCGCGCTCGTGCTCACGATCTAATGTAGTGAGGACGGCCGTGATGGCTCGACGGCTTGGTACGGCGCGCTGCGATCGAGTGTTATTTCCCGAGCTAGAGCACGCGCCAGCGGATCGAGCTTGTCGCGCGCCGCCAAGAGCTCGAGCTCGAGGTCGCCCGGGCCGTCGATGGTGATGTCCACGCGCGTGGGGAACACGTAGCAGCGCAGCCGCTTGACGAGTTGGCTGTGACCACGATCGAGCGCCACGGCCAGGCGCAGGATGCCGGACAGCACCTTGACCAAGCGACGACGTTCGGGCGGCAGCGCGCCGAACTCCGGATGACGCCGCTTTGGGCGCTCTTGGCGGTGGTACAGCACGAGTAGTCCG
>DASYCR010000697.1:0-2025 GCA_036500095.1 Polyangiaceae bacterium | reverse complement strand
CGGGGAGCAGGCTGCAGCTCGTGCCGCAGCTCGTCGCGTCGGGATCCGCGCCGCACTGATCGGGCATGGGGAACCAGCGGCTGGGATCGCGATTCGTGCCGCAGGCCGGAAATTGATTTTGATAGATGTCGGGAAAGGCGTCGATGTCGCGCAGCCCGAAATACGTCTGAGCGAGCAGGTGCCAGAGCATCAGGTCGCTCGTCGCGCACGAGGCCGTCGTCCAGGTGTACTCCGAGCCCGCAAAGCCGCCCTTGCCGAGCCAATTCGTGCCCGCACAATACGGAATGTTCGGCAACAGGCCTTGCGCCGGTACGCCATCACCGGTGACGGCAAACACGTAGTCCGTATCGCGCGAGACGAGCGGCAGGCCGGTGGCGTCGAGCGTGCTCGGTGTCAGAAAAATCCCGGTCGAGTTCTCCCAGCGGTTGAAGCCGCCGGTGAGCGCGGGCAAATCATGGATGCGCACGTCCAGATCGATCTGACCTTCGCTCAACTGAAATACTTCGTCGCGCAGGCCGGCGAAGGATTGCTCGAGGGTCGAACGCGCCGCGTCGTCGAGTAAGAGCTCGAAGCAGCCGGAGCGCGGCGCTTGCGCGACGCGCGGATCGTCGGGAGGGACGAACTCGATGCCGCTCGGATCGAAGGTCTGCACCGGCCCGTTTGCGTCGGAAAGAGCGAAGCAATTGGCTGGATTGTTGCTCTGACACGGATTGCCGATGGCGCAGCTCGTGATGTCGCGCACGCTGAGCACGTCCACGCGCAGGTTCGAACCCGGCGGCAAACGCGGCGGGATCTGCTCGAGCACGGGCCCGGAGGTCGAGCCGCACGCGAGCGCGAGCAGGCAGGCGAAGGACGAAAGCGCGGGGCGCATCAGAAGCTCCAGCCGAGCCCAACACTAGCGCCCAACCAGGCGTGACGCACCGCAACCGCATTTTCCCCGTCGATCGAACCGACCACTTCGCGCAGTACGTAGCCGGCTTCCCCGCCCGCGCGCAGCGTCAGCTGGTGAAAGCGTGCGCCCACACCGGCGAACGCGAGCGGGCCGCCCCAACTGCCGGCGACGACCGCACCACGCGTGTCGCTGGTCTTGGCGCTGCCCGCGAGCCGTGCGACCCCGAGGCGTAGGCCGGGCCCCGCCTCCAGCCAAAAAATCCGACCGCTGTAGCGCGCGTCTGCGCGGAGCGCGGCGCTCCAGAGCGACGCGTCCACGCGCCCCAGATTCACGTTCGCGTGGCTGCGCGTCTCGAGCAACTCGAGCTCGGTCAAGAGCCAACTCGACAGCGTGTAGCCGAGGCCGATTCCGCCGCTCAAACCCACGCCCAGCCGCTCGAACGGCCCGAGCGTCTGACCGATCAGCAACAAATGATCGAGGTGCGGGCCGTACTCGGAGCGCGCGCGCGCCCGCTCGCCGGCGGCGCGGCGCATTTCGGGCTGCGCGACCGGCAAAGGCGCCGCGCTGGGCGGCGTGTCTCGCATCTCGAGCTCCATCCAGCTCGCCAAGACGAGCTCGGCTACCGCCAGCGCGACCGCGCGCCCAGCCACGCCGATCTCGGAGGTCGTAAGCGACAACGTGCGCTCCAGGCTCTTCCCCGTCAGTGGGTCGATCACTTTGAGCGCCACGCGCTGATCGCTGCAGATCACGGTGACGCGCGTCGCGTTCACCGTCGCGCTCGCGGCGCTCACCACGTGCGCGTCCAGGTTGAGCGCGGTCAGGCGCAAAATCTCGTCTTCCGGCACCACGCCGCACTCTTCGATTTGTAGGGCAACCTCGGGCTTCGGATCCGAACTCGCCGCGCCGGTCAGCGCCAGGAGGGTGACGAACGCGGTCCCGAGCACTACTGATCGCCCGAGCTCATTTGCGCGCGACGCAGACCGTTCGGGTAAAGCTTGAGATAGAGCGCGGCACGCTGAGCAGCGAGCGACATGTCTCCCGCGGCTCGCAGCGCGTCCACCTCACGCGCCAGGGCGTCTTCCGCGAGCGCGCTCTTCACGGCCGACCCGGCGCGCGCGCGCGCAAAGGCCGCG
>DASYCR010000696.1:0-1790 GCA_036500095.1 Polyangiaceae bacterium | reverse complement strand
GTCCTCCAGGTGATCGCTCGGCGAGTCGAGCAAGAAGCAAGACGAGAGTTGCTCGTGGCGCGTACCGGAGTTGAACAGCGTGGGGGAGCTCGGAATGTACTCGAGGCTCGAGAACAAGCGGTAGAGCGCGAGCGCTTCGAGTACGCTGCTCGACAGCGCGCAGGCGACGCGCAGGAAGAACTGCTGCGGCGTCTCGATCACCGCGCGGGTTTGCGGGTGGCGGAGCAAATAGCGGTCGTACACGGTGCGCAGGCCGAAATACTCGAAAAGCTGGGTTTTCTGCGGATCCAGCGCGTCGTTCAGCTTGCGCGCGTTGGCTTTTACGAACTCGAGCAGGCGCGCGTTGACCAGGCCGAGCTGCTGGCCGAGCGCGATCGACTGCGAGAACGAGTGCACGTCCTGCCCGCGCACTTCCTTGTCGATGGTGGTGGCGAGCAAGCGCGCGGCGAGCCGCGAGTACTCGGGCTCATCGACCATCAGCGCCGCCGCGGTGTGAATCGAAATTTCGTCGAGCGCGCGCGTGGTCGCGCCGTCGTACAAGCCGCCGATCGTCTTCAACGCGACGCGCATCGCGTCGACGCGCGCAAGCCCAATCGCGCAGCGGCTCACGGCGCGCACGATCTTGTTCACGTCCACGGGCTCGAAGCTGCCGTCGCGCTTCTGAACGCGCATGGCCGTCGCTTGCTCGGCCGCTGCTTCGGAGAACGATTCGCTCGTCAGATCGAATGCTTGCACCATGTGACCTCCTGTCCCGACGCGCGGCACCTGTCCGCACGACGGCGAAATCCCATCCAAGCGTCACCATGGCGCCTGGAGCCGACCCGCCACGCCCGCGCATGGAACGAATCAGAACCGAATCGGAAAGGTCCCGGATCCGGGCTCTCGGTAGGTCTTCGGGCTCGTGAGCGGGGCGGACTCCGTTAAAGAGGCCGTCGGGCCTACTACTCGCCGCTTCCCAGCTCCCCTCGAGGGGAGCCAGTGCGTTCGGGCGAGGGTCGTTCTCACATACCGCTGCGTGGGCAGCCCCGGATTTTCACCGGGTTCCCTGATGCCGGCACACGCGCGCCAGCACCGAAAGCGATACGGAACATATTGTGGGTGCTGCTCAGATGTCAACCAATATATTGGGGTATGGCTGAGCGGATGTGCGGGTAGGAGAGGGGCCGCGAGGAGAGATTTCAGCGCAGCTCGCGTATGGTCGACGCATGCTCGAGCGGGTAGCGGCTGCGGTGCTGGTCGGGTCTCTAGGGTTCCTTGGTTGCGGCGGATCATCGGGCAGTGGTTCGGGTGTTCCGCCTGGCTCGGGCGGCTCGGGCGGCGAGTCGGAGATGCTGCATCCGCCGCCGAACATCAACACGCTCGTTTGCGGCAGCTACGCCTACGCTGATCCGGCGTGCCAGCCCTGCTGCACGAGCAACTCGTTCAACGCTTCAACCGAGTACAACAACCAGTGCGTTTGCGGTAACGCGAAGAACGCGACCGATACGACCACCTGCGCAAACCAAACCGCGAGCTTCGACGCATGCACGTCCTGTTGTACCGGGGCAGGCTACTCGGGATCGGCGCTGCTCAACAACGCGTGCAGCTGCAACGGCAAGTCGGACGCCACGGTCTGTGCGAGCACGCTCAGCGCCTCGGATCCCAGTACCGCGTGCCGCGTCTGTTGCTTGAACAATGGTTACCTCGGCGAAAGTTACGTGGGTTTTGGCACGCCCGAGTGTCAGTGTGACGATTTCTGAGCGGCTTGGCGCATCGCGCCCTCAATCGCGCTAGCGCGTGGCCGACAGCCG
>DASYCR010000695.1:0-2240 GCA_036500095.1 Polyangiaceae bacterium | reverse complement strand
CCGCAGGAAAGGCCGGTCAGGTCGCCCTCACCGCCTGCATGCGAAAACTCTTGACCATCCTCAACGCAATGATCCGAGACAATCGCCCATGGGCCGCCACAAATCCTTGACCAGAGACACAGCTGCTGTTCGGTCAGTTCTAACGTGGCCGCCCTGCTTTTCTAATCCGTGATCAGCCCGGCGAATCAGTAGCGGTGTTTTATTTCCGGGCATCCGGGCCGAGCCCTTCGCGCGCGCTCTGGCGCGAAGAGAGGAGAGACGAGACGAGATGACGAGCGCACTTAGCCCGTGAGCACGTGGTACGCCGCACTCAGTGCGGCGAAGCGCGAGAGCTTTTCGGCTTTCTCGGCTGCGGACGCGCGCGGGAAGCGATCGGGGTGATGCTGGGCTGCGAGTTTGCGAAATTTTTGCTGCACGTCGCGCGGCGATGCGGTCGGAGTGAGGCCGAGCGTGCGATAGGCGGCGAGTTTTTTCTCGCTCGCGCTCGGAGTTATCGGACGCGGGTCGGCGTGCCGTTCACTGCGAAATGTGAAGCGGTCGTTGGCCCGTGAACGGGTGCGCGCGCGCGGACGGCCGTGCAAGAACTCGCGCGGCGACAACGGCGTGGGGCGAAAACCCGGACGCGCGCGCGGCACGTGAAAACGAATCAGCGCCTCCGACAGGCTGTACAGGGCGTCGAGCCGACTCTTTTGTTGGCGGCGCAGCGCGGCCGCGACGAGATCCGCGGTGCCGAGCCCCTCGTCGACCAAGATCTCGCCGACGCGTTTGCCGGGCTGCTCGATCAAGCGACGCGCCACGCAGGCCAGCGCCGACATGCTCAATAAGCCGTCGCGCGCCAGGATTTCGCCGAGCCGCGGGTGACTCAGCGTGGTGTCCACGTCTTCGACTAGGCCGGATTGGAAATAGACTCGGTGGCTGCGGCCCGAGCGCGCGCCTTCGGTTTCGACCAACTCGAGCACGCCGCTGGCGCAGGCGCGGTGCAGCTCGCCGAGCAAGTCGCCGAGCGTGGTCAGGCGCAATCGCCCCGGAAGCAGCATGCTGAATTCTGTAACAGAGGCCGCAAATCGGGCCAAATTCTCGGTCGCGCGAGCTCAGGGCGCGGACGCGCCGACTGCCACTGGGCTCGCTACGCGCACCACGACCGGGCCGCACCACTCCCCGTTCGTGCCGTCGCGACAGATCACGGCGCGCACGCTGAGCTCGAGCGTGCCCGTGCCGGCGCTCGAGGCGACCAGCGCGAGCTTGGCGGCGGCGGTGCCCGGCTGGTTCGAGCTCCCGGCGGGCGTCACTTGTGCCACGACCCGCGAGCGCAACGGCCGCGCGAAATCGGGCGCTCGGACGACCAAGGCATCCAACCAAACCAATCGACCCGAACCGGCAAAGGTCGTGGCACTGGCGCGAAGCTCACACACGATGCGGCCGGGAGCCGCAATGCGAGCACACTCTAGTTTCGCGTTCAACGCCGAGTCATCGCCGAGCGCGTGCGACGCGACGAACACCGAAAGCAGAGCCGCGACCGAAGCCGCAATCGAGAGCATGCCGAGCCTGGATCGGGCGCGCATCAGGCAACCGTGGGCGGCGCGTAGAAATCGACCAAGCGAATCGGAGTCGGCGACAAAGCCAGCTCTAGTTTCGCGCGCTTACCGCGCGCATCTCCACCAATTTGGAAGTCAGTCGGCGGGTCCAGCTCGATCTGCAAGGACTCCACGAGGTAGTCGAACAAAGTGCTCGGATTTGCATAGTCTCCGCGCCAGATCTCGCTGAAGTGGCGCACGAACTCGATCGGCGTGAGCGTGGCGACTCGCAGGTGCATGCGATCGGGTCGCTCTTCGGCGAACGGGAACATGCGAAAGCCATAGCCGTAATACGGAATCGTCGATAACCCGCACAGGCGCATGGGCCCCTCGTAGATCACCGAGCCGCGCGCGATCGGGCGACCCAAGAGGGCGCCCTTGGCTCCGATACGAAACGCCTCTCCCCCGGTGTTGACGATTCGACAATGCGGCATGCGTTTCACGAAGTAGCTCGGGATCGAGCGCGTCACCGCGGCGACGCCGTAGCTCAACAAGCCCGGCGCCACCCGCTTCAACGGCGTCTTCTGCAGCGCGCTCTTCACCTTGGCGTAGTCAGCGAGCACGTCAGCGTCCGCGCCGAAGCCGCAGAAGGGCGCATTGAAGCCTTCCACCTCGATCAGACGCATGGTGCGGCTGCCCGCGTCCTCGGTCAGGCGCTTGATGTCG
>DASYCR010000694.1:0-1838 GCA_036500095.1 Polyangiaceae bacterium | reverse complement strand
GATTATCCTAAGCGGCGGGACGCCCGGCGGTCAATCTCGAGGCACACTTCGCGCCGCTTTACACAAATCGGACCAAGCGGGGCGTGTGGGCAAGGGTGGTTCTGTCGCGGGCACCGAGGGAGAGACTGGGCGTGCTCCCGGATAGCCCTCGCAGGCCACTTCATCTGAAAGCGGGTCGGCCGAGAGCCCGAGCGTGAAGGCCGATTCGGATTCGGCGAGCTGACCGCGCCGCTTGAACCCGCGGCCGGCCAGCGCAAACCATGGTCCGTACAGACCGTCAATTTCCGCCACTGCACCAAGCGCGTGCTCTGCCGCCACTTCGTCACCTGTTTGGTACCAACCTCGGGCAGTGCGCTCTCGCACTTGGGGAAAGCGCGAGGTCGCGCTGGGCAGCGGTTCTAGCTCGGCGACCGACTGCCGTCCGTGTCCCCGACCGGCGAGCAAATCCGCGAGGCGAATACGCCGACCGAGATCGCGCGGCGTCCGCATTGGAGGCGCCGGGCTCGCGACTGGCTCGGGGCTCGCTTTCACGGGCGCGCGTAGGAAGCGTTGCCAGCGCGCGTTCCACTCGGCAAGCCCATAGCCAGTAACGCTCAGCAGCGCCGCGTCTGCACCCGCTGCGCCGTTGCCCCGCAAATCAGCGAACAGTAGGCGCAGCGCGGGCTCGCCGTTTTGCTCGATGAAAAAATGCATGAAGCTCGTGACCTCGGCGAATGCCGTGCCTGCCGCTTCCGGCGTGGGCAACATCGCGATCGACGGACCGAGCTTGTCGATGCCCACGGAGCGGCCTTCGAGCGCGGCGTTGCGTGCGCCGGTGTCGGCCCAATCCGGATGATCGAACGGGCGCACTGGGCGCCAGCGCACCTCGAAGCGCTTGGCCAAGCCTTCTTGCATCCAAAGCGGCGCAAAATCACGGGTCGCGCGGGTGACCAGCAGATGTGTGATCTCGTGCGCTAGCGTGTCTTGCCACGGGTAGCCCTGCACCGGCGCGCGCGGCGAAAGCATGATCACGCGGCCCCAACGCGCCACCGCGAGCGTGCCCGTGGTTTCGGCTGCTTTGAGCGGCAGGCCCGAAACCGCGGACAACGAGAACAGATCCCGCACTAGATCGATCCGCAGCGGGCGGGGCAGATCGATGCCGATCTCCTTCGACACCGTGTCGCGCGCTTGCGCCGCGACCTCGAACAGAAATGGCGCGAGCGCGCGATCCGCGTCGTCTTGCAGACGCAGCCAAACGCCGCGCTGTTTGTCCTCGATCACGAACCCCGCAGCAGTGGCGCCAGCGCAGCTCTTGGCTAGCTCCGCGAGCGACGCGCCCTCGCGCGACTCGCTGAGCGCGGGGCTCGCCAGGATGGCTGAAGCGCGATCGCACTCGCCCAAGTACACGGCGAGCCGTGCGCGCTCCAGGCTGAGCTGCGTTGAATCGACCTGAGTGTGCTCGAGCAGCGCGGTAGCGCGCTGCGTATCGATCTCGGTGATGGCATTGGCGACGCGCTCGACCGGGCTCTCGAGACCCAGATCGATACCCGCCGAGACCGGCGCGGCAAGCGCGAGCGCCGACAGCAGGAGACCGTGAAGGAGGCCGCGCTTCATCGCAACAAGCCTTCCGCGTAGCGGCGCACGGCGTCCGAGAGCCGGCCGCTCTTTTCCTTGGCCAAGCCTTCCAAAATTCGGCGCCGCAGATCGGACGCGCGCGACGCGCCGTCGGGACGCGGCACGTCGGCGTCCGTGCGCATTTGTTTGCCCTTCGAATCCGAGGAATCCTTGGGCGAAGACTTTGGCGACTGATCTTTGCTCTCGTTCTCGCCCGAACCGCTCTGACCGCTGTTCGTTTGCTC